>JANQKO010000422.1 GCA_028281075.1 Alphaproteobacteria bacterium
CCGTCGTCAGGCGAGATCCGCACCGGCGGCCGCGAGGTCTCGCGGCTGTCGGCGGCCGAGCGCAATATCGCCATGGTCTTCCAGTCCTACGCGCTCTATCCGCACATGACGGTGCGCGGCAACATCATGCTGCCACTGGCGATGCGGAACATGAGCCGGCTGGAGCGGCTGCCACTGCTCGACCGGCTGCTGCCGTCGGCCCGCCGGAAGATCGCCGACCATGCCGACCAGGTGCGCGCGATCGCCGAGATGCTGGATATCGGCGCGCTGCTGGACCGCAAGCCGGGCGAGCTGTCGGGCGGCCAGAAGCAGCGCGCGGCCGTCGCGCGCGCCCTGGTGCGCGACCCCGTCGCCTTCCTGCTGGACGAGCCGCTGTCCAACCTCGACGCCAAGCTGCGCGTGCAGATGCGCGGCGAGCTGGTCGAGCTGCACCGGCGCACCGGCCGCACCTTCGTCTACGTCACCCACGACCAGGCCGAGGCCATGAGCATGTCGGACCGGATCGCGGTGATGATGGACGGCCGCCTGGCCCAGGTCGGCGCGCCGCGCGAGATCTACGAGCGCCCGGCCTCGACCAGGGTCGCGGCCTTCATCGGCGACCATCCGATCAACCTGCTCACCTCCGAGATGTCGAACGGCCGGCCGGCGCCGCCCCTCGACGGTTTCGCCATCGAGGGCGGCGCGGCGCCGGCCGTCGTCATCGTCGGCCTGCGCCCGGAGGCGTTGCGGCCGGCGGCCGACGGTCCGATCGGCGGCCAGCTCGTGCGCACCGAGTATCTCGGCGCGCAGGCCGTCGCCACCGTGCGCCTCGCCGACGGCATGACCGTGCAGGCGGTGCTGCCGACCGAGGAACCGCTGCAACTGCCGGCCGACGCCCTGCGGTTCGACCTCGACCCGCGCCAGGCCCACCTGTTCGACGCCCGAACCGGCCTGCGGCTGGACGCCAGGCTGGTGCGGCGGGCGCCGACGCGCATCGAAGGCGCGGTCCGGTGACGGCGCGGCCGCCGGCCGGCCCGCGGGCGGCGCTGACCGACGCCTGGCTGGTCGGCCCGGCGACGGCGGCCATGCTGGCGCTGATCTTCGTGCCGGTGCTGATCGTCGCCGTGCTGTCGTTCACGGACTATCAGTTCGGCGCCCGCGGCTTCGCCTGGATCGGGCTGGACAACTACGTGACGCTGTTCACCGACCGCATCGGCCAGCGCGCGGTGATCAACACGCTTGTCTACGTGGCCATCGTGATGCCGGCCTCGATGATCCTGGCGCTGCTGGTGGCGCTCGGCATCCACGCTGTCGCGGCCTGGAGCGGCGCGCTCGCCGGCTTCCTGCGCACGGCCTATTTCCTGCCGGTGGCGGCGACGCTGGTGGCCATGGCGACCGTCTGGCAGATGCTGCTGCATCCCAATCTGGGGCTCGTCAACCAGTCGCTGGCGCTGGCCGGCCTCGGCGGCCATGCCTGGCTCTCCGACCGCGGGCTGGTGCTCTACACGCTGGCCGCGATCGGGATCTGGGAGACGGTCGGCTACAACATGGTGCTGTTTCTCGCCGGGCTGGCGGCGATCCCACGGCACCTCTATGACGCGGCCGAGGTCGACGGCGCGCGGGCGGGCTGGGAGCGGTTCTGGACCGTGACCTGGCCGATGCTGGGGCCGACGACGCTGTTCGTCGTGGTGATCACGGCGACGCGGGCCTTCCGCGTGTTCGAGACGGTCGCCACGCTGACCCGTGGCGGGCCGGGCTTCGCCAGCGACACCCTGGTCTACGCCATGTACCGCGAGGGCTTCGTCTACTTCAAGGCGGGCTATTCCAGCGCCATTACCATGGTCTTCTTCGCCTTCGTGCTGGTGCTGACGCTGACGCAGGTGCGCGTGCTGGAACGGCGGGTGCATTACCGATGAACGCGCGACGCGCCGCCGGCCGGACGCTGACCACAATTCTCCTGCTGCTGGGCGCGGGCCTGGTGCTGCTGCCCTTCGTCTGGATGCTCTCGCTGTCGCTGAAACCGGCCGACGAAATCTTCGCGCCGGGCATCGACCTGCTGCCGAGCCGCATCGAATGGCGGAACTACGTCAAGGCCTTCGAGGAGGTGACGCTGCTGCAATTCCTGCTGAACGGCGTCATCGTCTGCGGCGGCATCCTGTTCTTTCAGATCCTGATCGCCGTGCCCTGCGCCTACGCGCTGGCGCGGCGGCAGTTCTGGGCCAAGGGCCTGATCTTCGGGCTGGTGCTGGCCGGCCTGCTGGTGCCCTACCACGTGACGGCGATCCCGATCTTCCTCGGCCTCGCCGAAGTCAATCTCCTGAACACCTATTGGGCGTTGATCATTCCGTTCGTGATCTCGGTGTTCGGCATCTTCCTCTTCCGGCAGTTCTTCGCCACGGTGCCGAACGACCTGATCGACGCCGCCCGCGTCGACGGCCTGAGCGAGACCGCCATCGTCTGGCGCATCGCCTTCCCGAACGCCTGGCCGGCGGTCAGCGCCTTTGCCGTGTTTTCCGTGGTCGCGCACTGGAACGACCTGTTCTGGCCGCTGATCGCGATCAGCGATCCGGCACTGGCGACGCCGCCGCGCGGCATCCTCTATTTCCGCGACGAGGAGGCCGGCTCGGATTTCGGGCCGCTGATGGCCGCGGCCACGGTGGTGACGGCGCCGCTGGTGCTGGGCTTCCTGCTGGCGCAGCGGCGGTTCATTCAGGGGGTGACCATGAGCGGCCTGAAGGGCTGAGCCCAAACAAGGAAACGAACGAGAGAGCGCGACAAGCGCCGGACCGACGTCAATCCGACAGAGAAGCACAACAGGAGCACATGATGAAAAGAACCCTACTTGCCGCCGTGGCCTTCGGTCTGCTGGCGATCGCGCCGGCCCAGGCCGAGAACGTGACGCTGAAGGTGCATTATTCGATCCCGAACCTGTGGAAGGACGTGCAGGGCAAGATCGCCGATGCCTTCATGGCCGAACATCCGAACATCAAGATCGCGTTCGACGCGCCGGCCGAAACCTATGCCGAGGGCGTGCAGCGGCTGCTGCGCGAAGCCGTGGCCAACAACCTGCCCGACGTCGCCTATGTCGGCCTGAACCGCTGGCGCATTCTCGAAGACCGGGGCCTGGCGGTCGAGCTGGACCCGCTGATCGGCGACGCCGCCACGTTCCAGGCCAAGGGCTACACGCCGGCCCTGCGCTCGCTGGGCCAGTACCAGGGCAAGCAGTTCGCCATCGCCGCCTCGGCCTCGACGCTGGTGATGTACGTGAATCCGGACCTGGTCGCCAAGGCCGGCGGCAGCATGGACGCCTTTCCGACCGACTTCGACGGCCTGATCAAGCTCGCCGCCAAGATCGACGCGCTGGGCGACACCACGGACGGCGTCTGGGTCGCGGCGCACGACTGGCGTTTCCAGAGCATGCTGGGCTCATACGGCGGCCGGCCGATGAACGCGGACGAGACCGCGATCACCTTCGACGACAAGGCCGGCGTCAGCGCGGCGATGCTCTACTCCCGCTTCGCCAAGGAGGCCGGCATGGAAGGCTATGACGGCAACGCGGCGCGGCAGGCCTTCGCCGCCGGCACGCTCGGCATCTATATCGACAGCTCGTCGTACCTGACGCGCATGATCGAGGGCGCCGGCGACCGCTTCACGGTGACGCTGCTACCGATCATCGTCGCGGCGCAAGACAAGAAATCCGTCTACTTCCCGACCGGCGGCTCGGCCATCGTCATGCTGACCGAAGACCCGGCGAAGCAGAAGGCCGCCTGGGAATACATCAAGTTCGCCACCGGCCCGAAGGGCGCCAAGATCGTGGTCGAGAATTCCGGCTATGCGCCGACCAATGCCATCGTGCTGGAGGACGACCAGTATCTCGGCAAGTTCTACGCCGAGAACGAGAACGCCAAGCGGGCGCACGCGCAGGTCGCCGCCTATTCCGGCCCCTGGTATTCCTATCCGGGCCCCGAGGGCGTCGCCGTCACCGACCTGATCGCGGCCGGCCTGGTCGAGATCGTCGAGGGCGCCGCGCCCGAGGCCACCATCAGGCAGGTCGCCGACGACGTGCGGCGGAAGCTGAAGATGAACTGAGGCGGGGGCCGGGGACGGCCCGCCGGCGCGGCATCCGGCAACCCCCGGACGCCGCGCCGGCGAACAGGCGGCCGAGTTCCGGGTGATGCCCGGATCGCGGTTACGGACCAAGCGCCTTCTGGCCGTCGGGATCGGCAAGATCGAGCAACCGCGGCGCGCGGTCCTCGGCCACCAGGGCCGCGGCCTCAGCGGCGGCGTCGCGGAACGGCAGCAGTACCAGATCGGCGCCCGACGCCCGCAGGTGCGCCGCCGCTTCCTCGCTGTGCGCCGCGACGGCGATACGGCCGCCGAAACGCTGTTCACGCAGATGATGGATCAGCGAGCGTCGCGCGTCATCATGCGTGAGACCGGTTTCGTGCTCGGGCACGGCCGAGATCGCCCAGCGCACGCCGTCGAGCGGCAGATGCGCCAGGAACTCCGGATCGGTGGCGTCGCCGAAGATCACATCGCCACCCTGGATCCGGGCATGACGCAAGGCGGCCGGACTGAAGTCGACGCCAAGGACCTTGAGACCGGCATCGTGCAACTCCCGCACGATCGCCGAGCCGTAGCGGCCGAGACCGAACAGAACGACATCGTAACCGTCGTGACGCGGCCGCCATTCGTCTTCCCGGGCCGCCGCGCGCCGGCGCTCGAACGGCCCGAGCAGCGGCTCGAGCCGGTCGTAGAGCTGGTGCGAATAGGTGATCATGTAGGTCGAGGCGGCAATGGTGATCAGGCCGACGAGCGTGACCAGGCCGAGCGCATCGGCGGCGACATGGCCGAGCGCCACGGCCATGGCCATGAAGATCAGCGAGACCTCGCTGATCTGGGCGACGGTCAGGCCGGCCAGGAAGCCGGTGCGCTTGCGGTAGCCCATGGCGCCCATGATCGCCAGCACGATCAGCGGATTGCCGACCAGGACGAAGACCGACAGGACGATGGCGGGACCGACGCCGGCGCCCAGCGTGCCAAGGTCGAGCGAGGCGCCCAGCGCGATGAAGAAGAACAGCAGCAGGAAATCGCGCAGCGGCGCGAGGCGCGCGGCGATCGCTTCGCGGAACGGCGTCGAGGCCAGCGACACGCCGGCGAGCAGGCCGCCGAGCTCCTTGCCGAAGCCGAGATAATGGCCAAACGCGGCGAGCATGGCCGCCCAGCCGATGGCGAAGGAGACCAGCAGCTCGGGCGCGCGCGACAGCCGCTCGACCAGCGGGCTGGCGATGAAGCGCACGAACAGGGCGACCGCCAGCAGCATCAGGCCGCCATAGGCGAACACCAGGGCCACGTCGGCGAACGCCGTGCCGGCCGCCGCGCCGACGCCCAACGCCGACAGCACGATCATCGCCAGCACGACCACCAGGTCCTGCACGATCAGAAAGCCGAGGGCGATGCGGCCGTGCAGCGAGTCGATCTCGCGCTTGTCGGACAGCAGCTTGACGATGATGATCGTCGACGAGAAGGTCAGCGCGACGGCGACATAAAGGCTGGTCAGGGCATCGAAGCCGAGGGCCAGGCCGATCAGGAAGCCGAACAAGGTGGTGAAGGCGACCTGGCCGAGCCCGGTGAGCAGCGCCACCGGCCCCAGCGTCCGCACCAGGTTGAGGTCGAGCTTCAAGCCGACGAGGAACAACAGCACGGCGATGCCCAGCTCGGCCAGCAGGTCGATCTGGGCGTCCGAGCGGGCGATGTCGAGCGCCGAGGGACCGGCCAGGATGCCGACGGCGATGAAGCTGACGATCAGCGGCTGGCGCAGCACCAGGCCGACGGCGCCAACGGCCGCCGCCAGCACCAGCAGCGCCGCGATCTCATAGAAGAGATAGCCGCCGATCGCTTCCGTCAACGCGGCCCCGCGGCATCCGCCGGCACCGCGGCTTTCGTCATTTCGGTCATCGCCCGCCCACGCCGCGCCGGTCCGGGTTCCCGGTCCGCGACACGCGCCGTTCCATCTTTGGACATAAGCAGTGTAACGACGGTTTCCACCGGCGGTTTGATCGAAACCGCCATCGCGCCACCGGGCGGCACCACTGCTGACACCGTGGTGGCAGTTGTCCGCGATCTGACGCAGATGTGAAATTGCCGCGTTGCGGGGGCGGACCTAGACTGGCCGCCTTGCGACATTGAATTCGGAGGGACACCGATGTCTGCTGAAGCAACCCGCGCGACGGCCGAGAAGCTCGTGGCCTATTGCCGCGAGGACAACACCGAGGCGGGCCTGAACGAGCTCTATCACCCCGACGCCGTGTCGGTCGAGGCCATGGCGATGCCCGGCGCCGGCAGCGCCGAAAGCGCTGGCGTCGCGGCGATCAAGGGCAAGCACGATTGGTGGAATTCAACGTTCGAGGTGCATTCGGCCAATGTCGACGGCCCCTATCTGCACGGCGACGACCGCTTCGGCGTGATTTTCGAGATCGACGCGACGAACAGGGAAAACGGCGAGCGCAGCGCCATGAAGGAGATGGCGATCTATACCGTGGCCGACGGCAAGATCGTGCGCGAGGAGTTCTACTACAACATGTGACGGCCGCCGGCCGCGGCATCGAGAACGCCATCGCGCCCGCGGCGGCGCGGCGGCATAATGGCCGCCGGGAACAACGGCCCGGGACGGGACGGCAGGCGGCATGGACGACGGGCAGGCGGGCGTACGGACCATGGCGGTGCGCGCGGCGCACCGCTTCGACGAGGCGGCGCTGCGGCGCTACCTGGAACGGCATCTGGACGGCTTCGAGGCGCCGCTGACGGTGCGCCAGTTCGGCGGCGGCCAGTCGAACCCGACCTTCCTGATAACCGGCGCCGGCGGCCGCGAGGCCGTACTGCGCAAGAAGCCGCCGGGCGACCTGCTGCCGTCGGCGCACGCGGTCGAGCGCGAGTATCGGGTGATCACGGCGCTGGCCGAAACCGGCGTGCCGGTCCCGCGCACCTATCACCTGTGCGAGGACGCCACGGTCATCGGCACCAGCTTTTTCGTCATGGAGCGGGTACGCGGCCGGGTACTGCGCGACCCGCTGCTGCCCGAATTCACGCCGACCGAACGGCGGGCGCTCTACGACGATCTGGCCGGGGTGCTGGGCCGGCTGCACGGCGTCGACGTGGCGGCCGTCGGCCTTTCGGACTACGGCCGGCCGGGAAACTATTTCGCGCGCCAGTTCAACCGCTGGTCAAAGCAGTACCGCGCCGCGCAGACCGACGACATCCCGGCCATGGAAAAGCTGATCGCCTGGCTGCCGGATCATATGCCGGGCGCCGACGCGCCGGACACGGCCGCCATCGTGCACGGCGACTACCGCATCGAGAACACGATCGTGCATCCGACCGAGCCGCGCATCGTCGCCGTGCTGGACTGGGAGCTGTCGACGCTGGGCCATCCGTTCGCCGACCTCGCCGCCTGCTGCACCGGTCACCACGCGGACGTGCACGGCCATGGCAGCTTTCGCGGCCTGGACCTGGCCGCGCTGGGCCTGCCGAGCGAGCGGGAATTCCTGGAACGCTATTGCCGGGCCGCCGGCCGCGGCGAGATCCCCGACCTGACCAACGCCATCGTCTTCGCGCTGTTCCGCTCGGCCGCCATCGTCCAGGGCGTCTACAAGCGCGGCCTGGACGGCAATGCCAGCTCGGCCGACGCGGTCCGGTTCGGCGACTATGCCCGCTCGCTGGCCGAGCAGGGCTGGGCGCTGGTCGAGCGCTGACCCGACGCGCTGGCGGCATCGACGCGAACGATCTCGGCGGCGACCTCGTCGAGCACGTCGGTCCTGTCGAGCGTACGGGCGAGAATCATGGCGCCTTCGAGCGCCGACAGGATGCTGAGCGCCCGCTGGCGGCGCTTGCCGGCATCGCCGGGTCCGGCACGCCCGAGCACGGTTTCCAGCCAGTCGACATTGCACTGGAAGAATCTCTTGGTCTCGTCCGCCACCACCAGCGGCAGGCTGGCGACCTCGGCCCCGAGGATGCCGCAAAGGCACATCTGGCCGTCGCGCGCCAGGGCCTGGCGGAAGGCGTCGACATAGCGTCTCAGCAACGCCGCCGGCGGCAGCGACGGATCCGCGGCATCGCCGACCGCGGCCAGGAAGCGGTCGGTGTAGCGGCGGGCCAGCGCCCCGCCCAGCTCGGCCTTGGAGGCGAAATGCGCGAACACGCCGGCGCTGTCCGTGCCGACCGCGGCGGCGATGTCGTCGATACCGAACCCGTTATAGCCCTCGCGCCGCACGAAGCGTTCCGCGGCGTCGAGGATGGCGCTGGCCATGGCGGGGGCGGCAGTCACGGTTCGGTCCCCTGAGTCGACCGATTCCAATACCATATTGATAGCAGGTATCGCCGCCCGGCGCGACAGGGACCCGATGACCGGCGACGTCAATCGACCTTGACGCGGCGGCGGACGCGGATCGGTTCCTGAATGTTCTTCAGCTTGCGAAGCTGCCGAAGCTTGTGGATCATCGGCTCGGTGAGCGCGTGGCCGGCCGCCAGGATCATCTCGCCGTCATCGCCGGTGACGTCCTCCAGCAGATGGTCGCCCATCGCCAGGCGGGCAAGCGTCACGTCGACGTCCCGCTCCTCGGTCAGGTCCGCGCGCGCCGTGCCGGCGCCGGTCAGCGCCCGCGCCGCGAGGTCGAGCAACGCCGGATCGTAGAGCCCGGCCTTCGCCTTCAGCGCCGCCAGGTCGTCGTGCGAAACCTGCTCACCGGCGCAGATGCCCGACAGGTCGGTCAGCAGCTTCAGGACCCGCCCGGCGACGGGGATCTCCTCGCCAGCCTTGCCGTCGTCGGGAAAACCGCTGCCGTCGAAGCCCCGGTTCTGATAGTAGATCGCGTCGGCCACGGCTTCGAGGCGCGGGATGTTGCGCACCAGGTCGCGCGCGGCGCCGGGCGACTGGCTCACCAGTTCGGCCTCGCGCGGCGACAGCTCGGCCTTGCCCTCGAGCTTGGCCAGCACGTCGGTCGGCAGCACGATCCGGCCGAGACCGGCCAGCATGATGGCCATGTCGAGCTGCCAGGGATCGATGCCCCTGAGCTTCGGTATCAGGCGCCGGGCCCAGGCGCGCATGCGGGCCGTGGCATCGAAGGTGCGCGCGTTCTGCAACGACAGGATATCGATCAGCAGCTTGATGCTGCCGGCCAGTGTCTGCTCCAGCAGGTCGCGCTCGGCCCGCCGCAGGCGATACTGCTCCTTCGCGTCGGTGATCGCGGCCAGCAGGTCCTGGGGCTGGCACGGCTTGGTCAGGAAGCGAAAGATGTTGCCGTCGTTGATGGCCTGCGCGGCGGTTTCCTGATCGGCATTGCCGGTCAGCATCATGCGCACGGAATCGGGACTGCGCGTCGCCACCTTTTTCAGGAAGGCGACACCGTCCATCTCCGGCATCTGCTGGTCGCTGATGACGACGCTGAACGGCCCCTGCTCGGCCAGCGCGGCAAGGCCCTCGGCGCCGCCGGTCGCCGTCACCATCTCGACCTGCTTGCGCAAACGGCGCTTGAACGCGTTCAGCACGTTCGGGTCGTCATCGACGAACAGGACCTTCGCGCTCACAGCCGAACCTCCTTCTGCCGCAGGGTGCTGCGCACGGATTCGATCAGCGGCGCGGTCCCGGCCGCGGGACCGGGTTCGGCGGCCCCGTCGGGCCGGTTGACCAGCGACCGCACGGTGTCGATGAGAATGGCCAGATGGCCGCCGTCCTCGCCGCCGGCGCCGTCCGCCAGCAGCCCGACGAGTTCCGCTGGAAATCCCCAGAGGCTGGCCATGAACATGGCGGCCGGCGCCATGTCGGGATCGGCCGGCGTGCCGCCAGCCAGCATCGCGGCATGGCCGAGCTCGGTGAACTTGCAGGCCTGCCGGGCCAGCAGCCTGCCGGTGTCGCTCAGATCCATTTCGCCGGCGACGCACTCGGCGATCGCCGCGGCGCGGCAGGCCCGGCGCCAGCAATCGAGAAACGCCGGCGCCCAGGGCGCGTCCTCGTCCAGCGGCCGGCAAAATCCGGGCAGCGCCAGCAGATCGCGCATCACGTCGATGCCCAGCATGCGCACGGCCTGCCCCGGCACGAACATCACGTTGTCGATGCCGAAATAGGCGGAATTGGAGAGCTGCAGGATCTTCGCCGACAGGCTCAGATCGTCGGCGACGATCTCGGCCAACTGGTCGAGCGAGGGTGTCTCCAGCGACAGCGTGTAGCGAAGCTTGTCGATGACGCCCTGCGGGCTCGGCAGGCACGGCAAGGCCGGCAGCGACGCCGCCGCCGCCTCGGAGACGCCGGACCGGGTCCGCAGGACCGCGCCGATGGCCGCGGTCAGCAGATCGGCGTCGCAGGGTTTCGCCAGATACCGGTGGCTGGGGCCGATGGTGCGGTAGACCGCCTCGCGGTCGGCATGGCCAGAGAGCACGACGCGGACGCTCGCCGGCTGCCGTTCGGCGAAGCCGCACAGCACCTGCGCGCCGTCGATGCCCGGCATGCGCATGTCCGAGACGACGACGTCGAACCGGGTTTCGCCGGCCAATGCCAGCGCCTGCTCGCCGCCCTCGGCGAACTGCATGTCCCATTCGCGCCGATGCGCGCGCAGCATGCGCCGGAGGCCGTCCAGCACGTGACGCTCGTCATCGACGAAGAGGATGCGGGCCTTCATCAGGCGGCTTCCCGACCGCAGGCCGCCTCGATCGGCAGCGAGATCCGAAAGGTCGTGCCGCCGCCGACCTCGGAATCGATGTCGATGGCGCCGCCATGCTTGGCGACGACGATGTTGTGGGTGATGGCGAGGCCCTGGCCCGTGCCCCTGCCGACGCCCTTGGTGGTGAAGAAGGGATCGTAGACCTTCTCCAGGTTTTCCGCCGGAATGCCGCAGCCGGTGTCCGCCACCGTCAGGACGACCCGGCCGGCCTCGCCGCGGGTGGCGATGCGGATCCGGCCCAGCGCCTCGCCCGGCACCTCCTCGATGGCATGCGCGGCGTTGACGATCAGGTTCAGCAGCACCTGGTTGATGTCGCCCGGATGGCCCATGATCTTCGGCAGGTCGCCGGCCAGGTCGAAATCCAGCTCGGCGACGTATTTCCACTGGTTGCGGCACACCGTCGCCGTGGTCTTCAGCGCCTTGTTCAGGTCGATCGCCGTTTTCTCGTCGCCGCCGGGATGGGCGAATTCCTTGATCGCGCCAACGATCTTGCCGATCCGCCTGACGCCGTCGAGGCTCTGCGCGATGCAGCGCGGCGCCTCGTCCATCAGGAACGCGAGGTCGGCGTCGTCCTCGGCCGCCTTGACCTCGTCCACCACCTCGCCGCCGCCGGCCGCCGCCAGGGCCGTCATCGCCTTCGCGTGCGCCGCGAAGACCTGCTCCAGGTCGGCCATCATGTCTTTCAGGAAATGGATGTTGTCGCTGATGAACTGCACCGGCGTGTTGATCTCGTGCGCGATGCCGCTGGCCAGCGTGCCGAGGGATTCCAGCTTCTGCGCCTGGCGCAGGTCCTGCTCCAGCGCCTGGCGTTTCGTCTCGGCCCTGCGGCGTTTGGTGATGTCGCGGCAAATCCACACCGTGTGCACCTGACCGGCATGCTCGAGCCGGGACACGCCGATCTCGACCGGGAAGGCGCGGCCGTCGGCCGCCAGGCCGGTCAGCTCGCTCGACAGCTCGCGCTCACCATCATCGCCATCATCAGCGTCGGCGTCGGCGGCGAGATCCGTGACCGCGGCCCGGACCAACGCATCGGCCTCCGCGCGGCAGGCCTCGGCGAACAGCGCGGCGACCGGACGGCCGGTCAGCGCGTCCGCGTCGGCGCCGAAGCAGGTCTCCGCCATGCGGTTGACCCGGACGATGGCGCCGTCGGCGTCGACCAGCAGGAAGACGGCCGCCGAGCGGTCGAGGATGGCGTTGAGCTGCGACGACTGGGCGGCGAGCTCGCCGGCCAGACGCTGCAGCTCGCCATTGGCCTGGTAGAGCTCGAAGCTCTTGGCCTCGAGCAGCGCTTCGGCCTGCTGGCGAGCGGCTTTCTCGCGCGCGTAGCGGCGTTGCAGGAGGTGCGGGTCCATGGTGGCCGGGACGCCTAGTTGACGCGGGTCAGCCGGAACGTCGCCGCCGTGCCGGGCGGGTCGAGGTCAGTCCGTTCGAGCCGCACCGCCTCGCCGAAATGATTGACGCAGGCGTCGATCAGGCCGTGCGCCAGATCGGCGAGACCCCGCTCGGAGGCATAGTCGATCACCAGGGTCGACGGGTCGGGCCGGCTGCAGGTCAGCGACGGCAGGTCCGCGTCGGGATAGAGCTTGCGCACCTCGACATGGATGTAGCTGTCGACCTTCTCCAGGAAGTCGTAGGCATTGCTGCTGCCGACGAAGAAATCGGGATGCGCCTTGACGAAGGTGTTGAACAGATGCTGGCCGAACGCCTTGACCAGGTCCGGCACCGCCTGCCGGGTCTTGGCGCTGAGCGCGCCGACCAGCGCGACGATTTCGCCATGGTCGTAGGTGCCGACCGCGGTATAGGCGCCACCGGACTTCAGATCACTGTCCATGACAATGGATTCGGTGATCTCGGGCGAAAAAGCCTGGTCCACCATTTCAAGAAATTCAGTAAAAACCACACCCTTCATGGTTATCTCCCGGTGATTCCAATACAGGCGAACTAATGACCTCGATCTTTAGGCATCACAGATTAATTTCGAATTGAAAATCCCATATTCTGGGACGTTAATTTCTTCACGGATCAATGGCGCGCCATTTCGCTAAAGATGCGGAAAATGCCCGTCATGCGCAGTCCCCATTTGGGGGGAACCTGCCGGTGGTAGTCGGCATGATGCTGGCTACTAGGGGCAGTCACCCTGTTGGTTTTCCGAGCCTGCGACTCTCAAGGTTTCACCGCCAAGTCGCCAAGACACCAAGGTCACGCCGAACGTCTGAAGACCACAACGCCTGATCTTGGTGTCTTTGCGTCTCTGTGGTGAAACCTCGAGCGTCGATCTCTAATAGGGACAGTCCCTAATAGATGCGGTCATGCCGGCCCGCGCGGCCTTGAAAAAAGTGCCGAAGCCTCGCCCCCAATTGTCATGCCGGCGGAGGCCGGCATCCATGGGACTGGCCGCCCGTCGAACGACAATGTCTTCGGGGTCTCGGCACCGGCGACGGTCTCCCGCCACGGTCATGCCGGTGGAGTCTGTCCCGGCGCAAGCCGGGGCCGCCATGCATGGGCACCCGACCGCCGGCGCGGCGCTTGCCCGCGA
>JANQKO010000357.1 GCA_028281075.1 Alphaproteobacteria bacterium
CGTTCGAGACCGTGCCCGAGCCGACGATGGCGCCGGCGGCGAGCGGCCGCGTGCGCGCCGCGTGGCTGACCAGCCTGGGGAAATCGAAGGTCATGTCGACGCCGGCATTGGGCTCGCCAAACAGCGCGTCGTTCAGGTGCACGCGCAGCGGCAGGTTGACCTTGCCGCCATCCCAGGCGCCGCCCAGCTCGTCCGGCGTCACCGCCACCGGCGAGAAGGCGCTCGACGGCTTGCCGTGGAAGAAGCCGAAGCCCTTGGCCAGCTCGTTCGGGATCAGATTCCTGAGCGAGACGTCGTTCACCAGCATCAGCAGCCTGATGTGCCGGCCACAGGCCTCCGGCGCCGCGCCCATGGGCACGTCGTCGACGATCACCGCGACCTCGGCCTCGAAGTCGATGCCGTAGGCTTCCGAGGCCACGGCGATGTCGTCGCGCGGCCCGATAAAGGCGTCCGAGCCGCCCTGGTACATCAGCGGATCGGTCCAGAAGCTGGCCGGCATCTCGGCGCCGCGCGCCTTGCGCACCAGTTCGACATGGTTCACGTAGGCGCTGCCGTCCGCCCATTGATAGGCCCTGGGCAGCGGCGAGGCGAGCTTGTCGGCTTCGAGCGCGAAGGCGCCCTCCGCCGTACCGGTGTTGAGCGCGGCATAAACCGCTTCCAGCTTCGGCGCCACGGCCGCCCAGTCGTCGAGCGCCGCCTGCAGCGTCGGTGCGACGTCGGCCACCTCGACGGCCCGCGTGATGTCGCGGTTGACCACGACCAGCCGCCCGTCACGGCCGCCCCGCAAGGATCCGAGTTTCATTCCCCTACTCCGCCGCCTTGGCGTTGGCCATGCCCCAGGAGGCGACGTAGCCCGTCCACTCGACCTGCTCGGCCGCCGGCGCCACGTCCAGCGCGTCGCGCGTGTCCAGCATCACCGCCACTTCCTCGGTCGCCTCCGTCTTCGGCGTGAAGGCGTTTTGCAACGCCTTCGGATGCGGCCCGTGCGGAAAGCCGGCCGGGTGCATGGAGATCATGCCGGGATGGATGTTGTCCCGGCTGAAGAAGTTGCCGGCATGATAGAAGATCACCTCGTCGAAATCGTCGTTCGAATGGAAGAACGGCACCTTCAGGGCGCCGGGATCGCTCTCGAACGGCCGTGGCACGAACGTGCAGACGATGAAACGGTTCGACAGAAACGTCGTGTGGGCCGACGGCGGCACATGATAGCGGTGGCTCATCAGCGGCCGGATGTCACGCCAATTGAGGCGCACCGGCACCAGGTCGCCCTTCCAGCCCACGGCGTCCAGCGGGTTGAACGGATAGGTCACCGTCGAGACCTGGTCGCGCCGCTTGATGGCGATGCGCCAGGGGTCTTCGGATTGCTGCGCCTCGAAGGCGTCGTCGATGCGCGGCGTGTCCAGCACCGCCGGATCGAAGATCGCATGGTCGCCCAGGATGCCCTTCTCGGGCAGGCGATAGGAATCGTTCGTCGCCTCGATCAGCAGGGCCGCGACCGGCTCGGTCGGCGCGATGCGCCAGGCCGTGCCGCGCGGCAGCATGATGTAGTCGCCCTCGCCGAACGCCATGTGGCCGAAGTCGCAGAACAGGTCGCCGGCACCGGCATGGATGAACAGCAGCTCGTCACCGTCGCCGTTGCGCACGAGATGGTCCATCGCCGTCTCGCAGTGCCAGGTGCGGAACTGCACGGCCGCGTTCGACAGCAGCAGGTGCGCGTCCCACGGGCTCGCCTGCCCGCCCTCGAACCTGGTCGTGTCGAAGGCCCGCGGCCGCAGCGGCCCCTCCCAGTCGATCCAGCCGGTCGGCGCGTGCCGGTGGTACATGTGCGTCGCCGGCCCGAAGAAGCCTTCCTTGCCCAGCTCGCGCTCGACCGTGCCGTCGGGCAGGTCGGCATGCGCCTGCCGCGAGGCCAGCCCCTCGACCCGCGGCAGCGAGATCCATTTCCGTGCCATGTGCCGTTCCTCCTAGGCCGTGCTTTCGGCCGTGTCCTCGATGTAGCCCCGGCGCACCTGGTCGAGCTCGATGGACTCGAACAGCGCCTTGAAGTTGCCCTCGCCGAAGCCCTCGTTGCCCTTGCGCTGGATCAGCTCGAAGAAGATCGGGCCGATCACCGTGTTGGTGAAGATCTGCAGCAGCAGGCCGCCGCCCTGGGCCTCGCCGCCGTCCAGCAGGATGCTGTTCGTCTTCAGCCGGCCGACGTCCTCGCCATGGTCCGGCACCCGGTCGTCCAGCATCTCGTAATAGGTGTCGGGCGTGTCCTGGAACGGCACGTCCTGCGCCCGCAGGGTCTCGACCGCGCCAAAGATGTCGTCGGTGCCCAGCGCGATGTGCTGGATGCCCTCGCCGCGATAGGCTTCGAGATATTCCTGGATCTGCGACTTGTCGTCGGAGGATTCGTTGATCGGAATCCGGATCTTGCCGCAGGGGCTGGTCATGGCCTTCGACTTCAGGCCGGTCAGCTTGCCCTCGATGTCGAAGAACCGCACCTCGCGGAAATTGAACAGCCGCTCGTAGAAGCTGGCCCATTCCTCCATCCGGCCGCGATGCACGTTGTGCGTCAGGTGGTCGACATAGGACAAGCCGACGCCCGGCGGGTTCGGGTCGACGCCCGCGATCGGCATGAAGTCGACGTCGTAGATCGTACCCCGGTCGCCGTAGCGGTCGATCAGGTAGATCAGTGAATCGCCGATGCCCTTGATGGCCGGGATGTTCAGCTCCATCGGCCCGGCCTTGCCCTCGACACCCCAGGCGCCGTTGTCGATGGCGTGTTGATAGGCCGCCGCCGCGTCCTTCACCCGGAAGGTGATGGCGCAGACGCTGGGTCCATGCAGCTTGGCGAAGGATTGCGAGAAGCTCTCGGGCTCGGCATTGATGATGAAATTGACGCCGCCCTGACGGTAGAGCGTCACGTCCTTGGAACGGTGGCGGGCCACGGCGGTGAAACCCATCTGCTCGAACAGGGCCCCCAGCGCCTTCGTGTCCGGCGCCGTATACTCGATGAACTCGAACCCGTCGGTCCCCTGCGGGTTCTCCCAAAGGTCAGGCATCGTCTGTCTCCAGAATTGGCTGTCGCGGCGGTCCCCTGCCCGCCCGCGTCCGCGCGTCAAGGTCTTGACGCGGCAGCGTTAAACATATGATAGTTTCGTTTGAAACTAATTGCAAGATACCCGCCCCGAACCGACGCCATGGACCAGCCGGCCGACCATCCGGACCGCGCGGACACGCCCGACGGGCCGTCCGGCACGCTGCTGCTGGAGCGGTTCCTGCCCTATCGGCTGTCGGTGCTGACCAACACGGTCAGCAGCACGCTCGCCGGCGAGTACCAGGCCCGCTTCGGCATGAGCGTGCCGCAATGGCGGGTGATGGCGGTGCTGGGCCGGTTTCCC
>JANQKO010000402.1 GCA_028281075.1 Alphaproteobacteria bacterium
GGCATCGCAACCTGCTGAAAAACAATAAAAAATGGATCCTGGCCTCCGCCAGGATGACAAACTTGGGGAGCTCGGTGCAATTTCTTCACAGGCTCTCAGATTGATATCGAACACCAATCTCGCCCTGCGGCGCGGCCGGCGGGCTAGAACGGATCGCCGGTCAGCTCGCCGCGCAGGCGCCGCTGCAGCGCCCGGATGGCCTTGAAGCCGTCCACCAGCATGTCACGCTCGCGTTCGCTGAAATTGTCGGGATGGACGTAGTTGCTGACGCGCGCGCCCGCCCGATGGTCGGCCAGTTGCTGCCGCAGCAGCAGATCGGTGATATGGCGGAAGGCGCCCTTGAGATAGTCCGCCTCGTCGCCGTCCAGCACAGCGGCCTCGCGCAGCGCCGCGATCCGCGCGAGCGTCGATGTCTCGGCGATGCCCTCGCGCAGCGCCAGGATGCGGACGCTCTCGACCAGCGGCAGCGTGCCGGAGATCTTCAGGTTCAGCTTGCCCTTATGCGGCGCGATGTCGCGCTCGACGATGAACCGGTTGAACAGGCCGAGACCGACGCCGTAGGCCTCGTCCAGCCGGTACATCTCGCGCAGAAAGCGGGCATTGCCGCCGACCCGGCGCAGGATATGCGCGCGCAACGCGTCGGCCAGCGACGCGTCGCCGTGCACCGGCTTGAAATCGAAGAAGATGTCGGCCAGCCGCAGGGTGCCGGGATTCTGCCGGGCGATCCAGTAGTCCATCTGCCGGCGCCACTGGCCAATGGACTTGCGCCAGGTCGGGTTCGTCGCCATCACCCCGCCGTTGCAGAGCGGCAGGCCGATGCCGTCGAGCGCCGTCGTCAGGCGTCCGGCCAGCTCGGCGAACCAGCCGTCGATGCGGTCATGGTCGGCATCGGCATAGTCGCCGATGATGAAGCCGTTGTCCTGATCGGGATTCAGGAAACTCTCGCCCCGCCCGCCCGAGCCCATGACCAGCACGCAGAAGCCCGCCGGCGGCGGCCCCAGGCCGGCATCCGCCATCGCCGTCAGGCAGCGCTCGGTGGCGCGGGCGTAGATATCGTTGTTCAGGTCGGTCAGCAGGGCCTGGATCTCCGCCGCCGGCATCCCGTCGGCGAACAGCGCCTCGGCCACCTCGATCTGCGCCCGCTTGACCTCGGCGAGGCCGGCCAGGCTCTCACCATGGGTCAGGCGGTCGATCTGGTCGACGAGCGGCGCGGCCGCCGCGCTCAAGGCCTCGTGCAGGTGCAGCAGGCCGACGAGCCAGCCCGAGGCGTCGACCACCGGCATATGCCGGAAGCCGTGGCGGCGCATGCGGGCGATGCCGTGGAACAGCAGGTCGTCCGCCGCGATGGTGGCGAGCGGCGCCGACATCACGGCCTCGACCGGCGTCTCCGGCGGCAGGTCGAAACCGATCCGCCGGACCACGTCGCGCTCGGTCAGAATCCCGACCGGCCGGCCGCCGGCGTCGGCGACGACGATGCTGGCGGCGGGCGATGCCCGCAATTCCCGCCCCGCCGCGGCGCAGGGGGGGCCGGGC
>JANQKO010000415.1 GCA_028281075.1 Alphaproteobacteria bacterium
GCCGCCACCGATCCGCTCTACGTGCTCTACACGTCCGGCACCACCGGCGTGCCCAAGGGCGTCGTGCGCGACAATGGCGGCCACCTGGTGGCGGTCAACTGGTCGATGAAGAACATCTACGGCGTCGATCCGGGCGAGGTCTACTGGGCCGCCTCCGACGTCGGCTGGGTCGTCGGCCACTCTTACATCGTCTACGCGCCGCTGTTCCACGGCAACACCACGGTGCTGTTCGAGGGCAAGCCCGTCGGCACGCCCGACGCCGGCGTGTTCTGGCGCGTGATCGAGCAGCACGGGGTGGCGGCGTTGTTCACCGCGCCCACCGCCTTCCGCGCCATCAAGAAGGAAGACCCCGACGGCGAACTGCTGAAGAAATACGACCTCTCGGCCTTCCGCACGCTGTTCCTGGCCGGCGAGCGGGCCGACCCCGACACCATTCAATGGGCCGAGCGCATGCTGCGAAAACCGGTGCTGGACCATTGGTGGCAGACCGAGACCGGCTGGTCGATCGCCGCCAATTGCGTCGGCCTCGGCCAGCTTCCGGTCAAGTACGGCTCGCCGACCAAGGCCGTGCCCGGCTACGACGTGCGCATCGTCGATGGTGATTGCAACGAGCTGCCGCGCGGCGAGACCGGCGCCATCGTCGTCAAGCTGCCGCTGCCGCCGGGCTGCCTGCCGACGCTGTGGCGGAACGACGACCGGTTCGTCGACAGCTATCTCGGCGAGTTCCCCGGCTACTACAAGACGGCGGACGCCGGCTACCAGGACGCGGACGGCTACCTCTACATCATGAGCCGCACCGACGACATCATCAACGTCGCCGGCCACCGGCTCTCCACCGGCGGCATGGAGGAGGTGCTGGCCGCCCATCCCGACGTCGCCGAATGCGCCGTCATGGGGGTCGCCGACCCGCTCAAGGGCCAGGTGCCCGTCGGCATGATCGTGCTCAAGGCGGGCGTCGGGCGCGGCCACGACGAGATCGCCGCCGAGTGCGTGCGGCTCGTCCGCGAACGCATCGGTCCGGTGGCCGCCTTCAAGACCTGCACCGTCGTTCAGCGCCTGCCGAAGACGCGGTCGGGCAAGATCCTGCGCGGCACCATGCGCGCCATCGCCGACGGCCAAGCCTACAACATGCCCGCCACCATCGACGACCCGGCCATCCTGGGCGAGATCGAGGTCGCCCTCCAGGACGTCGGCTACGCCCGCAAGGCGGAGTAGGGCGGGGCGCGGCCCCTGGGCGCCTATTCGCGGCCCATGCCGAAGCGGATCACATAGCCGTTGGGATCGGCGGCCTCGAACGCGCGCCTGTCGCGGACGTCGCGCGTGATCCGGACACCGGCGTCGCGCGCCCGGCCTCGATATCGTCCGGTCCGGCCATGCCTCGGTCCCCGTAAGCGTTCTGTTCACGATTTCAACCTACCGTCCGGCCGCAGCGACCATCATCCCGGATCTTCGAGGCCCGAGCCATGACGGCCAGTTTCCGCGGCGTCGGCGCCGGCATCTTCGCCGGCGGACCGAGCTACCGTTTCGTTCGCCGCTACGATCCTAGCCCGCCTTTCTCCCCGCCATCATGGTCTGCGCGGCGTCGTGCTGTCGACAGGGCAGGAGCGCTGCGCGGCGCGATGTGGTGCATCGGGCAAGCAGCGCGACGCAGACCGTGATGGTGGGGAGAAAGGCGGGCTAGCGGCAGGCCGAAAGGCTATACCAACAGCTACCGCATCGTCGGCGAGGACGGCGCCGCGCGCTTCACCTGCGACACCATCGGCTACGGTCATGGCACCGAGACCGTGTTCCATGCGGGCGAGGCGGGGGCCGTCGCCTTCCGCGTCCGTCCGAACCGCAGGATCATGGCCTTCGATTACACGGTGGTCGATGCCGGTGGCGCCGTGATCGGCCAGGCCAGGGCCGAAACCGGTCCGGGCAACCGCTATTGCAGCCTGCGCGACGCCGGCGGCGACGAACGGGCCGTGCTGATCGACCCGGCGCCCTGGAGCGAGCGTTACATCGGCCAGGCCTTCGGCGGCGTCGCCGGCGCCTACCTGTTCGTCGCCGATCCGAAGGCCGGGGACCGGCCGCCGCTCGCCAGCCTTGCCCGCGCGCGTTGCCGCGAACCCGTCGCCGATACCGGGCTGCGCGGCTTCATGCGGACGCTGATGCCCGGCACCGACTGGGTGCTGCGCCTGACCCCGGCCGCCGCCGCGCGGGTCGACCACCGGTTGATGATCGCCGCCAGCCTGCACCACCAGGAAAACCACGTCCGCGCCGACCAGTCGTCCTGACGCCGGCCGGCCTGCCGCTGCGGCGTTGGCCGCAACCCTGTCGTCGAACGGTTTCTTATGTAACCAAAAATTCGCGATATGCGCGAAAGTCACCATCTTGCGAGTCGATCGCAAGGACTTGGCGGTGTCGGCGACATTCGGGAAATGCCATTAAAAAAGTTCCCGATTTACGTGCATATTTGTTAAGTAATACGAAATTAATTCTTCATTAAACACATCCAATAATTGATTTTCTCAAAATGATACTTTGGCGTTAATATTTTATTAACCAAAGATTCTTAATTCTTGATATACGGGGGTTGCGCTGGAGTTGGCTGCAACATGTCGGAACACGCCCCCGTCCCCTACAACGAAGCACACCGTCTTGCCGCGCTGCGCGCGTTTCAGGTCCTGGACACGGCGCCCGAAGCCGCGTTCGACGAGGTGACCCGGCTCGTCGCGCGTCATTTCAAGGTCGCGGTGGTGCTGGTGTCGCTGATCGACGAAGCGCGGCAGTGGTTCAAGTCGCGGGTCGGTCTCGATATCCCCGAGACGCCGCGTGAATCGGCGTTCTGCGCGCATGCGATTCTGGGCACGCGGCCGCTGGTCATCTGCGACGCCGCCGGCGATGACCGGTTCCGCGACAATCCGTTCGTCGTCGGCGCGCCGCATATCCGCTTCTATGCCGGCGCGCCGCTGATCACGGCCGAGGGCTTCCGTCTGGGCACCCTGTGCCTGATCGACGACAAGCCCTGGATCGGGTTTTCTCCGAGCCAGGAGGCCGATCTGATCGCCTTCGCCGAGATCGTCATGGAGCGCCTGGAGCTGCGGCGCCGGCAATTGTCGCCGGCCGGCGCCGCGCCGGCGGCGGCCGATCCGGGCGTGGCGCTCGAGGACGCGGTGGCGCATCTGGCGCACGAGATCCTGACCCCGCTGGCCGCGATCGTGGGCCATGCCGAGGTCATCGAGCGCCTGACCACCGAGGATGGCGAGCTCGGCCGCCTGCGGCACAGCGCGCTTCAGATCGGCGACATGGGCCGTTACGTGTGCGAGCTGGCCCAGCGCACGCTCGAGGTGGCCAGCCTGCGCAACGGCGATATCGAGTTGCAGAACGACTGGCTCCCGCTCGCCGACGTCGCCATCGACGTGCGGAAGCTGCTGCGGCATCTGGCCGACAAGGCCGGCGTCACGGTCGATATCGAACCCGCCGATCTGCAATTCGTCCTCCGGGGCGACCGCCTGCGCCTGCAGCAGATGCTGCTCAACCTGCTCGGCAACGCGCTGAAGTTCACGCCCGCGGGCGGCCGGATCAGCTTGCAGGCCCGGCCGAACGCCGGGGGCGGGCTCGATCTGGTCGTCGCCGACAACGGCCGCGGCATGTCCTTCGAGGAAGCGCGCAAGGCGCTGCAGCCCTTCGGCCGCGTCCGGCGCGACGGCGAGGCCCGGACCGACGGCTTCGGTCTCGGCCTGCCCATGTCCCGGCGCCTGATCGAGCTGCACGGCGGCCGTCTGCTGATCGACAGCGTCAGGGGCCGCGGCACCGCCGTCACCTTGCGCTTTCCCGCCCACCGGCTGCGGCGGGACGAGAAGGCCGCGCCGGCCGTCGAGACCATCCGCATCGACACCCCCCGGCATATCGCCGTCTGAGGGGCCGCCTGTCGCGATATCGGGCCCCGACCTCGGCCCGAGGCGCGCCCGCCGGGGCGGGTTAACCACGATCCGATGACGGCGCGCATCGGCGATGTCGCGCGCCTGCCGGCCGGCGTATGATGGCGGGGCTGCCGGGCGCGGGCGCCGGCGCGGCGTGGGTGTGGCTGGATGGATCTGATCGGGCTGGCGATCAAGCGGCCGATGGCGGTCGCGGCCGCGGTGCTGATGATGCTCGCCTTCGGCCTGGTCGCGCTCGGGACCATCCCCATTCAGCTCACGCCCGATCTGCGGCGGCCGGTGCTCTATATCACCACCAACTGGGGTGGCGCGGCGCCGCTGGAGATCGAGCGCGAGATCACCAACCGCATCGAGGAGGAACTGGCCGGCCTGAAGGGCGTGCGGCACATGACCAGCACCTCGCGCCTGGGGCGCAGCAGCGTCACGCTGCATTTCGATATCGGCCAGAACATGGACCGGGCCTTCATGCGCGTGACGAACCGGCTCGGCAAGGTGACCGACCTGCCGGCCGACGCCGGCCGGCCCTCGGTCTGGACCTCCAGCTCCGAGGACGTGCCCATCGCCCGGCTGGCGCTCACGCGCCTGCCCGGCAACACGCGTGACATCGAGGCCTTCGGCGAGATCGCCGAGGACCTGGTGATCGACCGCCTGCAGCGGGTGCCGGGGGTCTCGCGGGTCCGGCATACCGGCGGCAGCCGGCGCGAGTTGCAGGTGATCGTGGCGCCCGAGGTGATGGCCGGCTACGGCCTGACCGTGCCCAAGGTGCTGCAAGGTCTGCGCGAGGCCAACGTGACGTTGTCGGCCGGCGCCGTCGACGAGGGCAAGCGCCGCTACATCGTGCGGACCGATTCCGAGACCGCCTCGGTGGCGCAGCTCGGCGCCGTCGTCCTGCAGACCTCCTATGACCCGGAGACCGGCCGCCTGGCCGACGTCACGGTCGACGACATCGCCGACGTGCGCCTGGCGCTGAGCGAGTCGAACAGCTATCGCCGCCTGAACGGCGTGCCGATGATCCGCATCGACGTGGTCCGCGAGACCGGCGCCAACGTGATCGAGACCATGCGCGGTGTGCGCCAGGCCGCGGCCGCGCTGGCGGCCGGGCCGCTGGCGCGCGAAGGCCTCGATCTGCGGCTTTACTACGACGAGACCGTCTATATCGATTCCGCCATCGACCTGGTCGCGCAGAATATCTGGATCGGCGGTGGCCTCGCGGCCCTGGTGCTGCTGCTGTTCCTGCGGTCCTGGCGCGCGACCGCGGTGGTCGTGCTCTCGATCCCGATCTCGGTCATCGCCGCCTTCGTCGTCATGGCGCTGGCCGGCCGCTCGCTCAACGTGATCTCGCTCGCCGGCATCGCCTTCGCGGTCGGCATGGTGGTCGATGCCGCCATCGTCGTGCTGGAGAACGTCTTCCGCCTGCGTCAGCACGGCACCCCGGCGCGCATGGCGGCGCTGCGGGGCGCGCGCCAGGTCCGGGGCGCGATCCTGGCCTCGGCCGTGACCACGGTCGTGGTGTTCATTCCGGTGCTGCTGCTCGAACTGCCGGCCGGCCAACTGTTCCGCGATATCGCCGTGGCGCTGTCGGTCTCGGTGCTGCTGTCGCTCGTGGTGGCGGTGACGTTGATCCCGGTGCTCGCCGACCGGCTGCTGGTCCGCGATGC
>JANQKO010000477.1 GCA_028281075.1 Alphaproteobacteria bacterium
CGAAGTAGCCGATCATGATCCAGGTGCAGAACGGCACGGTCAGCGTCGGATAGAGGATCAGCAGCACCCACCAGTTGTTGATCAGCTCGATGCCGGTGATGTTGCGGAACTCGGCGAAGATCTTGAACAGCGGGATGAACAGCAGCGTCTCGGGCACGAGATAGGTCAGGAACACACCGGTCGCCAGCGTCGCCGAGCCCCAGAACTTCATGCGCGACAACGCGAAGGCGGCCGGCACGCTGATCAGCATGGTCAGCGTCACGACGATGACCGAGACCAGGGCCGAGTTGCGGAAAAAGACGAGATAAGTGTCGGTCGTCAGCAGCTCGATATAGTTCTCCAGCGTCGGCGAGAACACCCACCAGGGATTGGTCGCGGCCGAGATCTCGGCGCTGGTCTTCAGCGAGGTGATCAGCATGTAGACCGGCGGCAGCAGGAAGAAGATCGCGAACAGCACCAGGAAGAAATACGACCAGCGCAGCGCCCACTGGCGGTCGCGCCGCATGCTGCCATAGCGCGCCCGGGTCGGGGCGCCGCGGTCGATCGAAGGCGTGGCGGTGGTCATGCTTCATTCCCCCGGCGGGTGACGTCACGCAGGATGATGACGGCGGCGATCGCCAGGAACGGCATCATGAACAGCGAGACACTGGCGCCGAGCGGGATGTCACCGCTCTCGATACCGACCACGAAGGCCCAGGTGGCGAAGACATGCGTCTTGTCGAGCGGACCGCCGGCGGTGAGGATGCGCACGATGTCGAAGTTGGCGAAGGTGACGATCAGCGAGAACAAGGCCGTGATGGCGATGATGTTCCGCATCATTGGCAGCGTGATGTACCAGATCCGCTGCCACCAGTTGGCGCCGTCGATGAGCGCGGCCTCGTAGAGCTGGTCCGGCACCGACTTCAGCGCCGCCAGATACATGATCATGAAGAACGGCGCGCCGATCCAGATATTGACCAGGATGACCGAGAAGCGCGCCCAATAGGGATCGCCGGTCCAGGGAATGGTGTCGGCGCCCAGCGCCGCCAGCACCCAGTTGAAGGCGCTGTAGGACGGGTCGAACAGCCAGAGCCAGGCCAGCGTGCTCATGGCCGGCGGGATCACCCAGGGCACCAGCAGCATGCCGCGCCACTTGCGCTGGCCCTTGGCCGGAATGTTGTGCACGAAGTGGGCGACGATGAAGCCGATGAGGGCTTTGAAGATGACGGCGGTGATGGCGAAGATGCAGGACTGCTTCACGACCATCCAGAAGGTCTCGCGGCCGAACAGAAACTCGAAATTGCCGAAGCCGACGAATCTCGTCATGCCCTTGTTCAGCGTCGCGAGATGCACGGCGAAGCCGGCCGGATAGAGCACCAGCAGGCCGATCAGCAGGATGAGAGGCAGGGTCATCAGGAAGGCGATGGTCGATTTGCGTTGCAGCACGCGTACCAGACCATTGCGCCGTTTCGGCGCCTTGGCGCCGGATTGCAGGGTCACTTCCGCCATCGGAGCGCTCGCAGAATGGGGGTGGGAAACGAAGCGGCACCCGCCGCCCGCATCGACGGCCGGACCGGCACGATACGGGCGGCGGGCGCCATGGCCGTGGCCTGGCGCTAGGTGCGCATGAAGCCTTCGACTTCGTTCTCGGCCCAGTTCAGCGTGTCCTTCATGGACTCGCCCTGCATCAGCCGGACCACCATCTTCGGCATCACGCCCTGCGCATAGATCTGCACGGCGATCTTGTGCGGCGCCGGCGCGGCCGCGATCGACAGGACCTGATGGCCGTGCGGATCGGGATAGTGATAGAGCGTGCCCTTCGGCGGCTCGACCTTGGCCCAGGTATCGAACTTGGTCAGGTTCGCGAACGCGGGGATGTCGTAGCCGCCGCTGGCCTCGACCATGGCCCGCGACGATTCCTCCTGCGAGAGGTGCACCAGCAGGCTCTTCGCCGCTTCCTTGTTGCGGCCGAACGACCAGATGCCCCAGAAGTAAGGCAGGAACGGCCCGAAACGGCCGTTGGGACCGGCCGGGAAGCCATGGCTCCAGCACTGCTCGGCGATGTGCGGCGCGTCACGCTTGGCGACGGCCCAGGCGCTGGGCGGGTTCATGATCATGGCGCCGCGGCCGGAGACCAGCCACTTGTTGTTCGACGCGTCGTCCCAGGCCGGCGCGTCCGGCGCCAGCAGCGGTCCGAGCTCCTGCAGATAGGCGAGCGCGGCCTCGACCTCAGCCGTCTTCACCGTGATGTCGCCGTTGGCGTCGACCAGCTTGGCGCCGAAGGCATGGAAGAAGGCACCGATGGAATCGACGCTGTCCGAGGTGACGCCGAGGCCGACGCCGAACGGGTTGCCGCCGGCATGGCAGGCCTTGGCCGCCGTCATGAAGGTGTCGAGATTCCAGTCGTCGGCCTGCGGCGCGGCGCCGGCCGGATAGATCGCCTGAATGTCGATGCCGGCATGCTTCTTCAGCAGGTCGATGCGTGAGCACGGCCCCTTCATCTGGCTGCCGACCGTCGCCGGGACGCCGAGCCACTTGCCGTCGACCTTGCCGAGATACTCGACCGTGCCGTTGACGGCGCCGTTCTGGGCGATCAGCGGATCGACCACGTCGTTCATCGGCTCG
This sequence comes from Alphaproteobacteria bacterium, assembly GCA_028281075.1. GTDB lineage: Bacteria > Pseudomonadota > Alphaproteobacteria > JANQKO01. The sequence goes on from JANQKO010000477.1 coordinate 2,605, forward strand.
AGCAGCTCGGCATACTGGGCCGGATACCAGGTCGGGAAGGCCAGGATGTCATGGCCCGAGCGGGCCTGCGCCTCGGCCGCCTGGGTCAGCAGCAGCTTGCGGCCCTGCGAGGTGATGAAGTCGAGCTTGACCTCGACATTTTCCTTCTTCGACCAGGCGTCGACCAGCGCCTGCGTCGCCTCGTTGGCGCCCGGAACCCAGTGATCCCAGAAGCCGACGGAGATCGAGCCGGCGGCATAGGCGCGCTTGACATAGGGTGCCGCGAACGCGGCGGCCGATACCGCCGCGGTCGATGCAAGGAACTGGCGGCGAGATTGTTTTTTGGGTTTCGCCATGACGGGGTTTCCTCCTCCTCTGTTGTGGTCCGACACGGCGGCATTGGCACCGGGTTCGGGCCGTCAAAACTTCACTTATCTGTGGGTTGGTCCTTTTAACGACGTACGCTTACTGGATTCCCATGATATCCGAACCTGTCGGATTAGGAAGCCGCGATCGACACGCCGGTTTGATCGGAATCGGGAAAAGAGCCGCGGGCGCGGTCACATCGTGGGATACCACGGCGACGCGGACAGGCAAGACGCGTCAGGGGATGCGTTCATCGACGGCCGCACGCCCGAGCCGGTCGAGCACGGCCGGCAGCAGGCTGATGATGACGGCATAGTCGTCGTCGCTAGCGCTGCGGGCGCTGAACCGGGCGTCCCAGACGGTCTGGTTGTCGCGGTCCAGCAGCGTCAGCGTGACGTCGCGCCGGCGGTCGGCGCGGCGGCGCTGGGCCGGCGCCGCGCCGTTGCGCAGCACCCGGAAATTGTATAACAGCTCGACGGTGCTTTCGCTGTCGCTGCCGACGTCGCCGCGCAGCTCGAGCGGCGCCCGCCGGTCGGGCAGACCGCCGGCGTCGCGGATCAGCCGGAAGTTCATCACATAGCCGTCGCCCTGGCCGACACGGTAGCCACGGTCGCGCAGCTCGGCGGTGATGAAGGCGGCGATATCCCGGCTGAGCGGCGAGGCGTCGGGCGGCCGCACCAGCAGGCCGGCGCCGGGCGCCAGCGCGCCGGGGGCCGATGCACTGAGCGCGCCGGTGGCGAGCGGCGCGTCCTGGGCCCGCGCCGCGGCGAGCAGAGTGATGGTCAACAACAGGCCGAGCCCGACACCAATACCGACACGTCGCATACTGTCCCCTCGGCGGCGGTTCTTTCGCCGTATTCGACACCCCACATATGAACACAGATCGGCGACGCGGGGGAACTCGCGCGACAGGTAATATTGCGTTTGTTTGCGCATGGCCTTGCCGGCCCGCTCCCCCACCCGGCCACCCAACGAGCGTATCCTGAATTGGGTG
>JANQKO010000503.1 GCA_028281075.1 Alphaproteobacteria bacterium
GTTTCTTTGGTATAAGTTCAATAAGGGGACGCGGGACCGCCGGTGGCGGCCGTCGAATGGCCGTACCCGGCCGTTGAATTCCAGGCCTACCTGATGTCGACACGCTTCGATCCAGCGGCAGAAGAGGCGCCGCAGAACCATCTGCGGACATTGCGCAAGCTGCTGCCGTATCTCTGGCCGCAAGGGCGGGTGGATCTGCGGATCCGGGTCGTGATCGCGCTGGCGCTGCTGGCGGCGGCCAAGGTCACGATCGTCTACGTGCCGTTCCTGTACAAGGCGGCGGTCGACGCCCTCGACGCGTCGCTCAATGCCGTGCTGGTCGTGCCGGTGCTGCTGGTGATCGCCTATGGCGTCGCCCGCGTGCTGTCGCAGGCCTTCGGCGAATTGCGCGACGCCGTATTCGCGAAGGTCGGCCAGCACGCGCTGCGCACGGTGGCGCTGGAGACCTTCCGCCACCTTCATGCGCTGGCGCTCAGATTCCATCTCGAGCGCCGTACCGGCGGCCTGAGCCGGGTGATCGAACGCGGCACCAAGGGCATCGACTTCCTGCTGCGCTTCACGCTGTTCAACATCCTGCCGACGCTGCTGGAGATCTTCCTGGTCTGCGGCATCCTGCTGGTGAATTACGGCGTTGCCTTCTCGGCCGTGACCTTCGTCGCGGTGGCCGGCTATATCGCCTTCACGCTGGCGATCACCGAGTGGCGCATCAAGTACCGGCGGGAGATGAACCGCACCGACACGATCGCCAACACGCGGGCGATCGACAGCCTGCTGAACTTCGAGACGGTGAAGTATTTCGGCAACGAGCCGCACGAGGCCCGGCGGTTCGATGAGGCCATGGCGCGCTACGAGCGGGCGGCGGTGACCAGCCAGTCGACCCTGTCGCTGTTGAATATCGGGCAGGGCGTGATCATCTCGACCGGCCTGGTCGTGGTCATGCTGATGGCCGGCGACGGCGTCGCCAGCGGCGACATGACGCTGGGCGATTTCGTGCTGATCAACACCTTCCTGATCCAGCTCTACCAGCCGCTCAATTTCCTCGGCTTCGTCTATCGCGAGATCAAGCAGAGCCTGGTGGACATGGAGCAGATGTTCCGGCTGCTGGACGTGCATACCGAGGTCGCCGACGGGCCGGACGCCCGGCCGCTGCGCCCGCAGGGCGGCGAGATCGCCTTCGAGGACGTGCATTTCGCCTACGACCCGGCGCGGCCGATCCTGAAGGGCATCTCGTTCCAGGTGCCGGCCGGCAGGACCATCGCCGTGGTCGGCCCGTCGGGCGCCGGCAAGTCGACCATCTCGCGCCTGCTGTTCCGGTTCTACGACGTGCAGTCGGGCCGGGTGCTGGTCGACGGCCAGGATGTCCGCACCGTGACCCAGGGCAGCCTGCGCGCCGCCTTCGGGATCGTGCCGCAGGACACCGTCCTGTTCAACGACACGATCCGCTACAACATACGCTATGGCCGCCCGGCGGCGAGCGACGAGGAGATCGAGCGGGCGGCCCGCCTGGCCCGGATCCACGACTTCATCACGGCGTTGCCGGACGGCTATGACAGTCTGGTCGGCGAGCGCGGCCTCAAGCTGTCGGGCGGCGAGAAGCAGCGCGTGGCGATCGCCCGCACGATCCTGAAGGAGCCCGAGATCCTGCTGTTCGACGAGGCGACCTCGGCGCTCGATTCGCAGACCGAGCAGGAGATCCAGGCCTCGCTGCGCGAGGTCTCGGCCAACCGCACGACGCTGGTGGTGGCGCACCGGCTGTCGACCGTGGTCGACGCCGACGAGATCATCGTGCTGGATGATGGCCGCATCGCCGAGCGTGGGCGCCACCAGGCGCTGCTGGCGCGGCGTGGCCTCTATGCCGATATGTGGGCCCGTCAGCAGGAGGCCGCCGAGGCCGAACGGCGGCTGCACGCGCTGGCCGGCGAGGCGGCGGCGCCAGGGACCGATGCCGTCGGGCTCGGCGGCGGCAGCCGCCAGGGCGCGTAACCGATAGCAAGGGTCGATATCGGCCGCCTTTGGTATAAACTCCGCGGCGACAGAGCGCCGGAAAGACCGAAAGCGACATGGAAACCATCCGTTCCGTCCTGGTACCGATCCACGTCGAGGGCTACCGCTTCATCGCGCTGTTCGTGCTGGCGACGCTGATCCTGTTCTGGATCTGGGACCCGCTGGGCTGGGTCGGCGTTGTCGCCACGGCCTGGTGCGCCTATTTCTTTCGTGATCCGCCGCGGGTGACGCCGGTCGGCGATGGACTGGTCGTCAGCCCGGCCGACGGCGTGGTGCAGAGCGTCGGATCGGCGCCGCCGCCGCCGGAGCTGGGGATGGGAGACGCGCCGCGCATGCGTGTCTGCGTGTTCATGAACGTGTTCGACGTGCACGTGAACCGGATGCCGGCGGACGGCGAGGTCACGGCGCTGGCCTACCGCGCCGGCAAGTTCCTGAACGCCTCGCTGGACAAGGCGAGCGAGGACAACGAACGCCAGTGCGTGCGGATGGCGACGACCGACGGCAAGGATATCGCGGTGGTGCAGATCGCCGGCCTGATCGCCCGGCGCATCCTGTGCGAGCTCTACGAGGGCCAGCCGGTGCGCGCCGGCGAGCGCTTCGGCATGATCCGCTTCGGCAGCCGGGTCGACGTCTATCTCGATGACGGCCAGACGCCGATGGTGGCGACCGGCCAGCGGGCGGTGGCCGGCGAGACGGTGCTGGCGGTGACGGGGACCGGCGCGCCGCGCCGGCACGGCGAGGTGCGCTGATGCTGCGCCGGCGCTATCGGCCGCGGGGCCTGCCGGTCAACAGCCTGATCCCGAACGTGCTGACGGTGCTGGCGCTGTGCGCGGGCATGACCTCGATCCGCTTTGCCCTGCAGGAGCGCTACGAGCTGGCGGTGATCGCCATCGTCGTCGCCGCCGTGCTGGACGGGCTCGACGGCCGGGTGGCGCGGCTGCTGAAGGGCGCGACGAAATTCGGCGCCGAGATGGACTCGCTGTCGGACTTCGTCTGTTTCGGCGTGGCGCCGGCGCTGCTGGCCTTCCTGTGGAGCACGCACGAGCTGGGCGGCTTCGGCTGGATGGCCTCGCTCGCCTTCGGCACCTGCTGCGCCCTGCGGCTGGCGCGCTTCAACACGGCGCTGGACGTTCCCGACCGGCCGGCCTGGGCGGCCAAGTTCTTCACCGGCGTCGCCGCGCCGGCGGGGGCGGGGTTCGCCATGCTGCCGCTGGCGGTCAGCTTCCAGGTCGGCGACGTGGTGCGGGTGCCGGAACTGATGTCGATCTGGCTGCTGGTGGTGGCGCTGCTGATGGTCAGCCGCATTCCGACCTATTCGTTCAAGGGCCTGCGGGTCCGGCGCGAGCAGGTGCTGCCGCTGCTGGTCGTCGTCGGCATCGTTGCCGCCATGCTGGTGACCTATCCGTGGTTCGTGCTGTCGACCATCGGATTCGCCTACCTCGCCAGCATCCCGTTCTCGGTCATGCGCTACCGACGGTACGAAAGCACCGTCAGCGCCGCGAACGACTCAGCGGACGGGGCTGCAGCGTCGCAGGCAGAGACCGCTGAACAGGACCCGAAGAAGGGTGAGGCGGCCGAGTAGACGTAACCCCATCACGTTCATCATAACCTCCCACACTATTCCGCCGCTTGCGGCATGACCGGCTCCGGCGCCGGCTGAATTTCCGTGTCCGCCGCCTTGCGCTCGGCGCGCCGGCGGCGGCGTCGCGCCAGCCATTCGCTGGTGTTGCCGCC
>JANQKO010000531.1 GCA_028281075.1 Alphaproteobacteria bacterium
GGCGCCGCCCGCCCGAAGACCAGCGGCGTGAAGGTTACGGACCATCTCATGCGTCTCGGCTTGGAAGGCCGTCATGGAGCCGTTGCCAACGGTCGCCTCCTTCCCGTCGTATGGTTTCGCCACGTATACCGCGGCGGGGCCGGGGGATCGGCCGGGCACGTCCGGAAAGGTGAATTCGATACCGTTCGGCACTTCCTTCTTTCTGTAACCGAGCGGGGTCAGGATGGCGGTGTAGAAACGCCCCGAGAGCGGGATATCGTTGCAACCAACCCTGATGTAGCTCAGCATGCAGCCGCTCCCATCCGCAACGTGCCCCCTCCCGAAGGCTCGAAGCGCGCCTCCGTTTCCGGCAACTGTACTTACCAGAACCCGGACGGTCATTCATGCCCCCCAACCGAAGCTGCGCGACATGTGCGAGGTCGGTGTCGCGGAGCCAGCCATCGTGGGGTGCGGCGGTCCCCATGCCGTCACGGCTTCGCCGGACGGGCTCGGACCGGACACTGCCGGACCATGTTGTTGCTTTGCCGCACCAACTCGGCTCGACTGTGCGGCGTCAGGCGTGCATTCTTGTGGATGTCCATTCGGCTCTCCTTGGAAACGGATGTGTCAGCAACATCAGCTTCCTCGGTCGGGGCCGAATGGGCAACCTATTGAGAGATCACGGCTAGAACCTGGCGCGAAGCTCGAACAGCAACGACCTCGGATCGCCCACCTCGACGTTCAGGCGCCCGGCGGCCGAGGTGTAGTAGGTGACGTCGGTCAGGTTCTCGACCGAGAACCGGGCGCTCACGCCGGGCCGGATGTCGTATTGAAGTCCGGCATTGAGACGCAGGAAGGACGGCAGCTCGTTGCGGATCGTGGCCGAGGTGTCGGTGCGCTTCTCGTCCTCGTAGAAGAGGCTGCCGAACAGCCGCAGGCCGGCCAGCGGACCCTGCGGGAAGCGATAGGCCAGCAGCAGCGAGGCGGCGTGCTTCGGGACGTTGCGCAATCGGGTGCCCGAGGGCAGCGCCGGCGTCGATACGTCCGTTCGCACGTCGGTAAAGGCATAGCTGGCGCCAAGGCTCAGGTTCTCGGTGAGCTCACCCGCCAGGTCGAATTCGACGCCCTGTCCGCGGACCTTGCCAAGGTTTATGCCGGTCATCCCGAAGGGGTCCGACGGGTCGGCCTCGATGACGTTCTTCTTGTCCGCCCGATAGACCGCGAGGGTGCCGCTCAGCCTGCCATTCGGCGTTTCCAGCTTGATGCCGGCCTCGTAGTTCCGCGCGGTTTCGGCGTCGACGGCGCCGCCCTCGCTGGTCGTGAACCGCACGTTTGTCGCCGGTGGACGATAGGACTCGGAATAGGACGCATAGATGCTGGCGAACGCGGCCGGCTGGAATACGATACCGGCACGCGGCGAAAGGTTGGAATCCGTGAACGTCGCTTCGGATGGCATGATCTGCACCGTTCCGAAGTTGAAGGCCTGGATGGTTCTGAAGTCCAGGTCGACGTGATCGTATCGCGCGCCAAGCAGGAGTTTCCAGCGTTCGCTCAGCTCGATCTGGTCCTGCAGATAGACGCCTATCGACTCGCCCTTGACCCTGGAATCGAACAGAAAGGACCCGAATGCCGAGAGCGTCCTGTCGATGGCCGGAACCGGTATGGAGAAGTCGGGATCGAAGACGTCGATCGCGCCCCCTCTCGGACCGACAAAGCCGGTGAATTCGCGCCGCTCGTGTTGGAGGTCGGTGCCGATCAGAACCGTGTGGCCGACGGCGCCGGTGCTGAACTCACCGACAATCTCGGGTTGCGCGGTGAGGAAACGGGTCGTCGCCTCCACCTCTCGCCTTTGCCGCCGCGCGATGTTGCCGAGCACGCCGCCCTGCTGGACGCCGTCGCCGTCACGAACGTCGTCGCTGCCGTAAAGGCCCAGGCGGGCCCGCCAGCCCGGGGTGAACCGATGCTCCAGGCGGACCGTGCCGGAGGCATAGTCCTTGTCGATCCCGCCGACATTGCCTTCGGCGATGTTGAAGTCACGCGGCAAGACAAGCGCGTCGTTTACGAAGAACACACCCCGGTCAAACGTATCCTCGCGATGCTGGTAGGCGAGCTCGACGTTGACGATGGTCTCGTCATCGAGACGGTAGTCCAGCACCGGGGCCACGAAGGCCAGGCGCTCGTCGACGTCGCGCCGAAAGCTGTCTTCATATTCCAGCGCCGCGTTGAAGCGGTACCTCAGCCGGCCGTCCTCGCTCAACGGGCCACCGAAATCGACGCTGGTCCGGCCCCGCCGCAGCCGGCTGCCCTCGCCACCGAGACCCGTGGCCGCGGCGCCGGTGATCTCGCGGAACGGCGCCGACAGGGGCTGCTTGGTGATGATGTTGACCAGGCCGCCCGGGTCCGCCTTGCCGAACAGCGCGGCCGTCGGTCCACGCAGCGCCTCGATCCGCTCGACGTTCGCCGTATCCAGGGTGGAGGCGCTGGACGTCCGGTTGCCGTTGAACAGCACGTTTTCGGTTTCGAAGCCGCGCGCCAGATACTCGTCGCCTTGCAGGCCGCCTTGCGTATTGTCCCGCGTGATGCCGGCCAGATAGTCATAGGCGTCGGCCAGGGTTTCCGCGCCCGTATCCTCCAGGGCCTGGCGGCTTATGGACTGCGCCGACTGGGGCGTTTCGATCAGGGGCGTGTCGGTCCGGGTCGCCGAGAAGGAGTCCGGCGCCGCGTAGCTGTCCGTGACGGTACCTTCGAGCACAGCCTCGACGGTGACGGGCCCAAGCCGCATCGGCCCGCCGGACGGCGCCGCGGTCACGATGATCGCCCCGCCCGTGCCGGTGCGTGCCGCGAGACCGCTGCCGACCAGCAGGCGGCGCACCGCTTCCCGCGGCGCCAGCCTGCCGGACAGGGCGGGCGCGGACTTGCCCGCGACCAGCGCCGCCGGCGCGATGATGGTGACGCCGGTCTGTTCGGCCAGGTCCACCAGGGCCTGGCCGAGCGGCTGTGCCGGCAGCGCGATGGCGACTGGCGGACGGTCCTGTGCCGACAGCGGCGGTGCCGCCGCGGTCAGCACGAACAGCAATACGGCGCCGACCAGCACCGGACCGCGGCCTGGCCGGAACGGCCTGCTTCCTGATTTCACGATGCCCGCCCCCGTCCTAAAAGTTAATGCGACGCAATTGCAACTTATCCAATGACGCTTCGGGCCGGCCGATCGTCACCCATGCGGGAAAAGTTTTTTCCGGCCGGTCGCCGGCCGGTTGTCGTGCGGCGCCGTCAGTCCGATGCGCCGGGCGCGGCGCTGCCGATGACGGCGATGGCATCCATGGGACGCCAGACCGTGATCGGCAGGGCATCGTCGAGCGTGGCGAGCATCAGGCCGATATCGTTCGCGTCGAAGACGGCGGTGATTTCCAGGTTCGCCGCCCGGCGGTCGCGTAGCAGTATCCAGCCGTCGTGGTAGCGGTTGGCGTCGGCCACGACCTCGGACAGCGGCGCGCCGACATAGACCAGGCGGCCGCGTCGCCAGGCGCCCAGCTTCGCGGGATTGACGGCGGTGATCCGGCCGCGCTTACCAGCGCCGCTGACCGAGACCCGCTGGCCCGCGCGCAGCCGCGCCGATGATTCGCCGGCGGCCGTCAGGCCCCGAAGCGCGACCAGTCCCTCGGCCACCGCCACCTGGAACCCGTCGCCGATCCGCCGAACGTCGAACGCGGTGCCGACGGCCTCGATCCGCATCGTCCCGACCCGGACGCTGAAGGCCCGGTCCGGATCGCTCGCGACATCGAAGAACGCCTCGCCCGCGCGCAGCTCGATGGCGCGTGCCCGCGCGTCCAGGGTTACCGACAGGCTGGTCCTGGCGCCGAGCGTCACGATGCTGCCATCGCCGAGCGTCACCTCGCGGATTTCGGCCGCCGCCGTTTCCATCACGTCGGCGTCGGGATGGCCGAACGGGATGACGTTGAGGAGGACCAGCACCAGCGCCGCGACGACCACGGCGCCACCCGCGCCGTGGAGGGGGTGGCGCCACCGGCCATCACGGTACCGGGCGATGACGCGTTCTCGCGGCAGTGGCCGGCGCGCGGCGGGCGGCAACGACGCCTTGTCCAGCCCACCGACCTCACGCCACAGACAGGCCGCGCGGGCGTAGGCCGCGCGGTGCCGCTCGTCGGCGGCAAGCCAGGCTTCGAAGCGGGCTCGCTCACCGGACCGCATGTTCCCGGCCTCGATCCGAGCGTGCCAGTCATGCGCGGCGGCCCGGACCGCGCGTGCCGTCTTTTCATCCGGACCTGTGGCGCGGCGTTCCAACCGATGGCCCTCAATCCACTGCCAGCGCGGCGTCGAGATCGATCATGGCGCGGGCCACGTGCTTCTTCACCGCGGTCTGCGACAGCCCCATCCGGCGTGCGATCTCGGCGAAGCTGTGTCCATCGATCCGGTTCAGTACCAGAATCCGGCGGCGTTTGGCGGGCATCGCCGCCAGCACCGCATGGACCGTGGCGACCTGCTCCTTTGCGGCCAGGACGCGTTCGGGCGTGAATTCGTCACCCGCCGCCGCGAAGAAAACATCCCTGACGTCATCCGCGCGGCGCCGGCGCACGGACAGCGATCGCTTTTCCGAGATGGCGATGTTGTATGCCGTGCGCCAGAGGAAGGCCTTCGGGTTCCGGAGCGCGTGGATGTCATCATATGCCGCGACACGCGCGAAGGCGAGCTGCGCCACATCCTCCGGCTCGGGCGGCCCCTGCCCGAAGGTCGCGGCGAGATACCGGCAGAGGTCGCGCCAGTGATCCCGGTAGAGCCGGCTCAAGGCGTTGACCCGTGCCAGCCGACCGGGCGGCGGGCTGGGGCCGTCAGCCCCGGGCGGCTTGGTCACAACGACTGGGCTCGCGTTATCGGCGGCGTGCGGCCGCCGACGGTATCGCCGGCATCGTCGCCAGGGCCATCGTCGGTCAGCCGCCGGTCAACGGCCAGCTCGCCCGGTGGGTCCGGCTGTCCCAGCCCTCGATCTCGACCCAGAGCCTGGCGCCGGCGAGCACGTCCGGGAGCCGCACGTCGGCATGCGCGATGCCTTCGGCCCCCTCGACCAGCTCGCTATGTGTGTCGGTGCCCCCGGCGTCGGTCACGCCGATGCGGATGAAACGGGCGTCGCCGAAGCGGCCATTGGCGATCTCCGGGAACACCGCCGCCGTCGCGCCGGGCCGGATCGGCTCGAGGTCGGCCTCCAGGAAGCCGGCCAGCGCCACCGGCGACACCTCGAACGGGCCCGCGGCCCGGGCCGGGTAGCGGGCGCCCTTGTCGCCGACGCCCTGGGATCCGAGCGACAGCACCAGCGCGGCACCCATGGCGATGCCGACAAGGCCCAGCACGTTCACGTATTTCAGCGCGCCCATCGGGCCGCCCCAGGGCTTCAGCCAATGCCAGGTCCGCCGCGCATGCGCCGCCAGCCGGGTCCCGGCCCATACGGCCGAGGCCGCGCGCCGGGTGCGCTTCAGATAGATCACCAGGCCCGACAGCGCGAGGAAGCTCGCCACCGCGCCGCCCAGGAACCAGACCAGCTTGACCGCCAGGTCGGCCGTGCCGCGCTTCGCCCAGGTCCCGTAATGCAGCGGGTGCATGGCGGCATCGACGCGCTGCATCGCCGTCCAGTCCTCGGACAGCCGCGCGCCCATGATCTCGGCCGTGTAGGGATTGACGTAGACCGTGTTGGCGCCGCCCTGGACCAGGACCTCGCCCCGGTCGCCGCGCACCGTGAAGGGCTGGCCCGCGTTGGCCGGCGGCCGCAGGCCGGTAATCGTCAAGCCGGGATAGGCGGCCCGCACCGCCGCGACGATCTCGGCGCCCGAGCGCGGGCGCGGCGTCCCGGGGCCCAGCGCGTCCAGCTCGGCCGTCGTCAGCGCCGGCGGATCGGGCCGCTCGGCGACGATCGCCGGCGCGCCGCCCGGCTCGACAAGCGGGTTTTGATAGAACCACCAGGCGCCGGTGACGCCGATGATCATCAGGAACCAGACCGACCACAGCGCCGCGAGGCGATGCAGGTCGCCGAGCCAGGTCCGCGCGCCGCGCTCGAAGCGCGGCTGCCGGAAGAATCCGCGCCAGAACTTCTTGTAGGTGATCAAACCGGTGACGATGGAGAGCAGCATCATCACGCCGAAGAAGTTCACGAAGTAGCGGCCGATAACCGGCAGGAACAGGGTCGTGTGCATCAGGTTGATGAAACGCCCGACGGTCGTGAACGGGGTGTCGCCGGTCACGGTGCCGGTATACTGATCGATCCAGACCTGCCGGAAGCCGCCGCCCGGCACGGCGGCGAAGGCCGAGGCGGCCATCCGCTCCTGCATGGCGCCGGTGCCGACGAAGCTGATGCCGGCGTCCGGGTAGGCCGCGACCGCGTTGTCGTAGAGCAACCCGGGGTTGACGCGCGTCTCCGCCGGTGCCACCCGCATCTCGGGATAGATCAGCCAGTCGATCTCGGCGAACAGGACCGTGATCGTCCCCGTCACCAGCACCACCGACAACAGAATTGTCAGCCACAGGCCGGTCGCCGAATGCACCAGGAAAGCGATGTTCGACGTGGACCGTCCGAGCGTGCGCCGCACGCTCGTCTCGGCGCGGTCCAGGGACTGAACGGTCATGGTTGTTCTCCGGTGGGGTGAGCCGAATGACATGCTAATGAGAGTCACTCGCATTAGCATGTCTGGTTCTACGGGAATTATCCCGCGAAGACAACTCTCTGCCCGCGCGCATCGTCGCCCGCATGGCGCGCGGGTGTCCGTCGGATAACCGATAATGACTTATCTTGAGATTGACTTTCATTTGCAATCTCATTGGTTCTCAGGCAGGGTTTCAGCTTTCGTGCGGCAGCGCCGTCGCCTCGATAATTCACAACCGGAAAGGACAGTTGATGCCGCATGTCTCGTTCGTCGCCGGTGTCCTCGTGCCGAAACTCGGGCTCGGCACGGGGCTGGTCATGATGAGCTTCCGCGCCTGCGCGCTCGGCCGCACCGAATGCTGCGCGATCGTCGAGGGCTACGAGCGCGCCTTCGGCCTGGACGGCCCGGCCACGCTGTCGGACATGCAGAACCTGACGTCGGTGCTTGGCAACGACGGCCGGCGAAAGCTGACGATCACGGCGCCGGGCTGCGCGCGGATAACGGCCGACGAGCTGTCGATCGTGGCCATGTTCGCCGCCGCGCAGGCCGACGACACGGCCGGGCGTGATGCCCATCTGCTGTGGCTGCTGGCCAAGTCGCCGGGCAGGCAGGTATCGGCGCTGGTCAGCCGGATCGCCGGCACATTCGGCCGCCATGGCCTGCACATCAAGGCCCCGCCGGCCGTCATTCAGACCCGCATGCCGCCGCGCGAGGCGCTGATCGTGCAGGACGGCGGCCGCGCCTGACGCGCTAGATCGTCGGCGCCCTCACGGTATCGCCCAGCACGGACCGGGCCGTCTCGCCGATCAGCCGGGCTTCTTCCTCGCGGACCGATCCGGTCCGCCAGGCGATGCCGATACTGCGCCCGACGACCGGCTCGGCGAACGGGCGCAGGGCGACGTCCGGGCCGATATGCAGGCCGTTGGCGACAGCGATGCCGGGCAGCAGCGAGACGCCGAGACCGCCGGCCACCATGTTGACGAGTGTGTTGAGCGAGGTCGCCGCGACCTCGGCGCCGCGATGCCGGTTGCCGCCGGCGCAGACCGTCAGGGCATGGTCGCGCAGGCAGTGGCCGTCCTCGAGCAGCAGCAGGTCTTCGCCGATCAGATCGTCCGGGCGAAGGTCGGGCCGGTCGGCCAGGCGGTGCCCGGTCGGCGCCGCCACCAGAAAGACGTCGTCGGCGAGGCTGAGGCTCTCGACTCCGCCGGCGTCCCAGGGCAGGGCGATGAGGGCCGCGTCCAGCGTGCGCAGGCGCAGGGCGTCGATCAGGCGCCGGGTCTGGTCCTCCCGCAGGTAGAGCTTCAGATGCGGATGCGCCCGCTTCAGCGCCGAGACGGTCTGCGGCAGGACATAGGGTGCGATCGTCGGTATGGCGCCGAGATGAAACGGGCCGGACAGCAATTCGCCGGCCGCGCGGACCGAGGCGACGAAGTCCTCGGCGTCGGCCAGGATCGCGCGGGCGCGCTCGACGGCGGCGCGGCCGGCATTGGTCAGCCGGGCACCGCGCGCGCCCCGCTCGGCCAGTTTCACGCCCAGCAGCGCTTCCAGCTCGCCGATCGCCGCCGACAGCGTCGGCTGGCTGACATGGCAGGCCTCGGCGGCGCGGGAGAACGAGGTCGTGTCGCTTAGCGCGGCGAGGAACCTGAGCTGCCGCAAGGTGGGAAGAGCCATAAGCACCACCTATAACAGATTTTATGATTATCGATTTCTTCTTTGGCCGGTTTCGGCCGATACCTCGATCGCGGCGGGCGGATGGGCCGCACCGCCGGCTCGGGGTCAAGAGGAGAGAGACATGCTCGGTATCGGGGACACACTGCCGGAATTCACTGTCACCGGCGTGAAACCTGGCTTCATGCAGCATGAGGAAAATGGCGAAAGCGCGTTCGAGCCGATCACGCGGGACAGCTTCGCGGGCAAGTGGAAGGTGATCTTCTTCTATCCCAAGGACTTCACCTTCGTCTGCCCGACGGAGATCGCCGAATTCGCCCGCCTGAACGGCGAGTTCGCCGACCGGGATGCGGTCGTGATCGGCGGGTCCACCGACAACGAGTTCGTCAAGCTGGCCTGGCGACGCGACCATCAGGACCTGAACGCGCTGCCGATCTGGCAGTTCGCCGACACCAGCGGACAACTGACCGATGGGCTGGGCGTGCGCAACGTGGTCGAAGGCGTCGCCTATCGCGTCACCTTCGTCGTCGATCCGCACAACGTGATCCAGCACGTCTATGCGACCAACCTCAATGTCGGCCGCAATCCGAGCGACACGCTGCGGGTGCTCGACGCGCTGCAGACGGACGAGCTGTGTCCGTGCAACCGCCCCGTCGGCGGCGACGTCCTGACCATCGCGGCCTGACCACGGCGCTGTCCACCGGCCGCTCCGCGTACGGCGGAGCGGCCGCCGGTTTCACGATTCGCGAGAAGGGGCCGCTCCCATGTCCGTCGACAGCCTGAAAGCGACGCTGCCCGACTATGCCAAGGACCTGAAGCTCAACATCGGGTCGCTCCTGAACGAGACCGTGCTGAGCGACCAGCAGAAGTATGGCAGCCTGCTGGCGTCGGCCCATGCCGCCGGTCATCCCGACCTGGTGCGGGCGGCCGACGCCGAGGCCGCGGACAGGCTGTCGCCCGAGGCCCGGACCGCGGCGAAGGCCGCCGCCGCCGTGATGGCGATGAACAACGTCTATTACCGCGCCGTGCATTTGATCTCGAACGACGCCTATCGCACGCTGCCGGCCAGGCTGCGGATGAACGTGATCGGCGCGCCCGGTATCGAGAAGGCGGATTTCGAGCTCTATTCTCTCGCCGTGTCGGCCATCAACGGCTGTGGCATGTGCCTTGACGCCCATGAGGCCGAGCTGCGCAAGCACGGGCTGACGGTCGAGCAGATCCAGGCGGCGCTGAGGATCGGCGCCGTGGTCAACGCGATTTCGCATGTGCTGACGGCCGAACAGGCGGCTTAGGCGGAATCCGCCGCGGCCGGCGCTGGTTTTTCGGCCGTTGGATCCCCATGTTTGCGAATGCGACTTATTCGCGGACTTGGAGTTGCCGATGGTCGAAAAAGCTAAGCGTCGGCCGCTGATCTCGCGGCTGTCCGCCATCGTCACGACGATTATCGGCGTCGGCCTGCTGGCGGCGGCCATTTTCCGCTGGCAGCAGGCGAGTTGGGGCGAACTGGTCTGGCTGGCGGGGCTGGTGGCGGCGTCGCTGATCCGGGCGCCCCATGGCGCCAAGGTGCGTCAGAACGAGATCGAGGACAGCCGCGACGACGTCCAGGAGCAGGCGCTGCTGTTCGCCATGTTCCTGGCCATGATGGTGCTGCCGCTGGTCGAGCTCGCCGGCGGGGTTTTCTCGTTCGCCGACTACCGGCTGCCGGATTGGGCGACCGCGACCGGCGCCGTTCTCCAGGTCGGCTATCTCTGGCTGTTCTGGCGCGCGCACGCCGATCTCGGCCGCAACTGGAGCCCGGGCCTGGAGCTGCGCGGAGGCCACGAGCTGATCACGCGCGGGGTCTATGCGCGCATGCGGCATCCCATGTATGCCGCGATCTGGCTGGGCGCCATCGGACAGGCGCTGCTGCTGCACAACTGGATCGCGGGCTTTCTCGTCATCCCGGCCTTCGCCGCCATGTACATCCTCCGGATTCCGAAGGAGGAGGCGATGATGCGCAGCCGTTTCGGCGCCGCCTACGACGACTATGCATCGCGGGTCGGGCGGATCTGGCCGGGCACGCCGTAGCGGCAAAGACGGCCGCCGGGCCTAGTCCGGTGATGGCGAAAGGCGTGCCGAAAACCGGTTCCGTCCGGGTCGCGTCGCGGACTTGGCAAGGCGGTTGACGACACCGCCAAGGCGCCAAGACACCAGGATCACACGACCGGCGCGGTGGCCGGCTTGCCTGTTCCTTGGTGTCTTGGCGCCTTGGCGGTAATCCCGTCCCTCTTGTCCGGCCCGACGCGCCGTTGCGGGTCGGATGCTAACCCGCCTTTCTCCCCACCATCACGGTCTGCGTCGCGCACAGGCGCCCGCTCCGCCAGGAGCGGGCCGAAAAGCGTAGTGGGACTACGGTTGAGGTCCGC
>JANQKO010000533.1 GCA_028281075.1 Alphaproteobacteria bacterium
GGTGCTCGACCAGCAGCACCGAGATGTCGCGGTCGTCACGGATGGCACGGATCTGGGACTTCAAGTGATCGACCTCGTCGTGATTCAGGCCGCCGGCCGGCTCGTCCAGCAGCAGCAGTTTCGGCTCGGCCGCCAGCGCCCGGCCCAGCTCGACCCGCTTCTGGGTGCCGAACGGCAGCTCGCTGACCGCGACCTCCGCCTGGTCCTGAAGGTCGAGATAGGCGATCAGGTCCATGGCCCGGGCACGCAGCGCCGCTTCCTCGCGGCTGACCCAGGGCAGCCGCAGCGCGTTCGACAGGAAGTCGCTGCGGGTGCGGCAATGGCCGCCGATCATGACGTTGTCCAGCACCGACAGCGTCGGGAACAGGGCCAGGTTCTGGAAGGTGCGACCGATGCCCATGGTGGCGATGCCGTGCGGCGGAGACTGCAGGATCGACTGGCCGCGAAAGGCGATTTCGCCGGTGTTCGGCGTGTAGAGCCGGCTGAGGCAGTTGAACAGCGTGGTCTTGCCGGCGCCGTTCGGCCCGATCAGGCCGACGATCAGGCCCTCGTCCAGGTCGAAGCTGACGCCGTCGAGCGCGACGATGCCGCCGAAATGCACCGACACGTCCTCGACCCGGAGCAGCGGCGTGGCGGTCATCGGCGCGCTCCCGCGGCCGCCGGCGGCGTTTGGCGATGGTGGTCAATCAAGATCAGAGCTTCCCCGCGCGGCCAGGTGGCCGGATCACGGTCCTGGCGGCTTGCGCTTGCAACGGTTTCAGTGAGTGGCGGATGGCATTGCGGCGTCGTGCTCAAGCCGGGCCAGGCGGCGTTGGCCGGTTCCGAAGGCTAGCAGGCACGGCGACCCGTCATCGATGCGCTCCCTGTGCGTACATACGTTTGTTTTTGTCTGGGGCGTATATAACGACGAGCATGGCGGCAGGGCAACCTTCATTCGCGTGATCCGATCAAATCCCACCACGGCGGACTGGCCAGCGCCGGTCGGGGCGGCTATGAATCGCGAGACGGAGAACCGGGGACGGTGGGACATGCGCAGCTATCAGTTCGACAAATATGGTGAACCCCTGCGGGCGGTCGAGGCCGAGACGCCGGCGCCGGCGGGCCGGCAGGTGCTGGTGCGGGTCGAGGCCTGCGGCGTCTGTCACAGCGACATCCATCTCTGGGACGGTTATTTCGATCTCGGCGACGACCGCAAGGCCGACCTCTCGCGCAGCCACAGCCTGCCGCTGACGCTGGGCCACGAGATCGTCGGCGAGGTCGCGGCGCTGGGCGACCAGGCATCGGGCGTCAATGTCGGCGACAAGGCCGTCGTCTATCCCTGGATCGGCTGCGGCGACTGCGGGGCCTGCCATTCCGGCGGCGACCATCTCTGCCCGCGCCCGCACGCGCTCGGCGTCAACGCCGACGGCGGCTATGCCGACCATGTCATGGTGCCCGACGCGCGCTTTCTCTATGCCTATGGCGACGTCGACACGGCGCTCGCCTGCACCTATGCCTGCTCGGGCATCACCGCCTACGGCGCGCTGAAGAAGGTCCGCGGCCGGGCCGAGGGCCGCAGCCTGCTGATCATCGGCGCCGGCGGCGTCGGTCTCGCCGGCCTGATGATCGCGCAGGCGATGATGGACACGACGATCATCGTCGCCGACATCGACGAGGCCAAGCTGGCGACGGCGAAGGCGGCCGGCGCCGACCATGTCATTAACCCGACGGCGGACGGCGCCCGCAAGGAGCTGATCGGCCTGACCGGCGGCGGCGCCAACGGCGCGGTCGATTTCGTCGGCTCGGACAAATCGGCCGGCTTCGGCATGCAGGCGCTGGCGAACGGCGGCATGCTGATCGTCGTCGGCCTGTTCGGCGGCTCGCTGAAGCTGTCGGTGCCGCTGCTGCCGTTGAAGAACATCATGCTGGGCGGCTCCTACGTCGGCAGTCCGGAGGAGATGCGCGAGCTCATGGACCTGGTGGTCGCCGGCAAGGTCAAGCCGCTCCCCGTCGCCACCCGCCCGCTCGCCGAGGCCGACCAGACCTTGCGCGACCTGCGCGACGGCAAGATCGTCGGCCGCATGGTGCTGACGCCGTAGGAAGCGGCCGCGGGTCATTCGGGCCGACTTGGTTGACGGTTCTTATCGGTCCGACTTGTAACCGGGGCAATAGCTCCGGACCACGGTCATGCCGGCCCGCGAGGCCGTAAAGAAACCGCCGAAGGCCCACCCCCGATTGTCATGCCGGCGCGGCGCTTGCCGGCAAATCCCATGGATGCCGGCCTCCGCCGGCATGACGACGGGGGAGCAGAAACTAATAGGGACAGTCCCTAATAGACGGCCTGGTTCTTCTGGGTCTGATTCGAATGAATGGTTTAATGTCAATCAGTTAGTCGTCTTTCTTGGTAAGCGAGTCAAAGTTCCTCACATCGTCGGCCGCGCGTGCGCGCCCTGGCGGTGGTCCCGCCGGAACGCCCACATCCCGGCTTCGACAGCGGCAACTACCTCAATCGACGTCGCGCAATACCGCCAGTCCCTCCTGCAGGCGGTCCGTCAGCAGGCCGATGTCGTAGGAATAGGACAGCATGCGAAAGCCGCGCCGCAGCCAGTCGCGGCCGATCTCCACCGTCGGCGCCATGCAGGCGGCCGTCTTGCCGTGCCGCTCGCAGGCCTCCAGCAACTGGTCGATCGCGGCCTCGATCCGCGCATGGCCGGTCTGGCCCGGAATGCCGAGGGAGAGCGACAGATCGAACTGGCCGAGATGGGCCGCGTCGATGCCGGGCACGCCGACGATCTCGTCGACATTCTCGACGCCCTTCGCGGTCTCGATCATGGCCAGCACCAGCGTGCGCTCATGCGCCATGCGGATCTTCTCGGCGATATCGCCGCCGGCATAGTCGTCGTGCGCGCCGCCGAACATGGCGCCGCGCACGCCGTCGGTCGGATAGCGGGTCCAGGCGACGATCTGCTCGGCCTCGGCCCGGGATTCCACCATCGGCAGCATCAGCCCCATGGCGCCGAGGTCGAGCAGGCGCGCGACGGAATCGTAGGTCTTGGCCGGCGGCCGGACGACCGGCACCAGGCCGAGTCCGCGGGCATGCGCGAGCTGCAGCTTCATCTCGGCCATGGAGATGCCGCTGTGCTCCATGTCGTAAAGCGCGTAGTCGGCGCCGGCGGCGGTCAGGATCGCCGGCAGGCCGGCGCTGGTGAACTCGAAGACCATGGTGCCGAAGGCTCGGCCACCGTCGGCCAGTGTCGCCTTGACCGGATTGTCACGCATCGCGTCGCTCCTCAACGGGTTCGTTCATGGTGGTGGGGAACCGGGTCAGACAGTCCTCGCCCAGCGGCTCGATGCCTGCGAAATCGCGCGCCGCCAGGTAGGGCGGCCGGGCGAAGGTCTCGCCCCGGTTGTCGACCGTGCTGACGTTGAAATAGACGATCACGCGGCGCAGCGGCGTGATGTTGACGGTCGAGCCGTGCACCACGTTCATGTTCATGAACAGGATCGATCCGGCCGGCCCGGTGATCGCTTCCAGGCCGTGCGTCCGGACCAGCCGGTCGAGCGTGGCGAGTGGAATGTCGTAACGGTACCGGGCCGCCTGGGCATGATCCTCGGCCGCCTCGTTCACATGCGCTTCCTGCACGATGCCGGCGTGCTGCGTGCCGGGCACCAGCATCAGCGGCGCGTTGCAGGCGGTGACCTCGTCCAGGAAGATCGAGATCATCAGGCCCTTCGGCTCCGGCAGGCCGTCGACCCGGTGATAGGTCCCGAAATCCTGATGCCAGTCGACGATCGCGCCACCCATCTGTTTGGCGTTCATGCGCGACTGATGCACGAAGACCTTGTCGCCGAGCAGTTGCTCGGCCGGGCCGATCAGCCGCGGATGCCGGGACAGCGCCTTCATCCGCGCGTCCAGCAGGTGCACGCCGTAAACGACATGCGGCGTGCCGTCCCGCTCGCGGGCGACCTCGGGGCCGTCATGGCGGGCGAGATCGCCGACCGCCACGTCAAGCACCTTCAGTTCCTCCGACGACAGCAGGCCGGGCACCAGGACATAGCCCTTCTCCCGGTATTCGGCCACCTGGGCTTCGTTAAGTCTCATGACGACTCCCTTGCATTGAATGAGAGCGACGCGGTCGGGCCACTAGCCCGCCTTTCTCCCCACCATCACGGTCTGCGTCGCGCACAGGCGCCCGCTCCGCCAGGAGCGGGCCGAAAAGCGTAGTGGGACTACGGTTGAGGTCCGC
>JANQKO010000450.1 GCA_028281075.1 Alphaproteobacteria bacterium
CCGCCCGAGGCCCCACCCGGCAGATAGCCCTTGACCACGTGGCCGTCGGCCATGCCGCCGCAATACTCGTCGATCAGCTCGCGCGCCGTGATGCCGGCCGGCGCGAACTTGACGCCCGGCTCCCTGACCCGGCCCGAGACCGAGAACGAGCGCCAGCCCCGGTGGCCGCGGCGGCCGGCCGAGGTGAACCAGTCATGGCCCTTCTCGACTAGGTCGCGCACCCAGTACAGCGTTTCGACATTGTTGATCAGCGTCGGCCGGCCGAACAGGCCGACCTGGCTGGGGAAGGGGGGCTTGTGCCGGGGCAGGCCGCGCCGGCCCTCGATGCTTTCCAGCATCGCCGATTCCTCGCCGCAGATATAGGCGCCGGCGCCGCGGCGGACATGCACCTCGGGCCTGACCAGGCCGGCGGCGCCGGCGTCGTTCAGCGCCCGGCCCAGGATCTCGTGCAGCTCCGGATACTCGGTGCGCAGGTAGATATAGACCGCGTCGGCCTCGACCGCCCAGGCGCCGACCAGCATGCCTTCCAGGAACCGGTGCGGGTCGCGCTCCAGGTAATGGCGGTCCTTGAAGGTGCCGGGCTCGCTCTCGTCGGCGTTTACCGCCATCAGGCGCGGTCCGGGCTCGGCCCGCACGAAGCGCCACTTGCGGCCGGCCGGGAAGCCGGCGCCGCCGAGGCCGCGCAGGCCGCTGTCCTCCAGCGCCTGGACCACGTCCTCGGCCGTGCGTTCGCCGGCCAGGCACGCCGCCAGCAGCCGGTAGCCGCCATCGGCACGGTAGGCGTCCAGGCCGACCGTGTCGTAGTCCCGCGGCGCGCGATAGGTGCCGGCGACCGCCGCCGCGACCGCGCCGGCCGTGGCCCCGGGCACGTAGGTCCGGCCGACCGCGCAGACCGGCCCCTGCTCGCAGCGCCCCATGCAGGCGCCGTGCGTCACCCGCACGTCGTCGCCCAGCGTCGCCGTCAGCTCGGCCGCCAGGTCCGCCCCGCCCAGCATCTCGCAGACCAGGCTGTCGCAGACCCGGACCGTCACCGGCGGTGGCGCGGCCGTGTCTTCGGTGACCACGTCGAAGGCGTGGTAGAAGGTCGCGACCTCGTAGACCTCGGCCATGGCGAGACGCATCTCGGCCGCCAGCGCCGCCAGGTGCCGGGCCGCGAGATGGCCATGACGGTCCTGCAGCAGGTGCAGGAACTCGACCAGCAGGTCGGCGCGCCGCGGCCGGTCGCCCAGCAGGGCCCGCACCTCGTCCAGCGCCGCCGGATCGACCTGCCGGCCCTTCAGGTGCCGCCGGCCCTTGCCCCGGCCGGTGCCGGGGTGGCGTCGCCGTCCGTTCGCGCCGTTGCCCTTGCTCATGCCGCGCCCCCGGTCCTGTCCGTGTCCCGGACTCTCGCCCGGCGCGTACGCGGCGGTCCGGCCGCCGCCGACACCGGCTGGCCCATTGGCGCCATCCGGTCAGCCGCCCCGGCCGTCGGCGACGACGACCAGGTCGATGACGTCGCCCATGATCAGCTGTTTGCCCTGGTGCTCGAAGTTGACGGTGATTCGGTTGCCGATCACCGACTGCACCTGGCCGTCGCCCCAATCCGGCCGGTCGGGGTGGCGCACCACCGCGCCCGGCACGATCTGACCGTAGCTCATGATGTCCAAGCGTTCGCAAGCAGTTGCCGGTTGGGCGAAGCCTAGCGCCTCGCGGCGGCGGCGGCAAACCGCGCGTGGCGCGTTTGCATGGCGGGTCCGATATGTTGAGAATGGCGCGCGTCGCGTGTCCCGGTCAGGATTCCGAAGTGAGCAACGAACTCGATCTCGCCGCCCTCCTCAGTTCACGTCTCTGTCACGATCTGGTCGGCCCGGTGGGCGCGATCGGCAACGGCCTGGAAGTCATGCAGGACGACGACGACCCGGCCATGCGCGACCAGGCCATCGAGCTGCTGGGCCTCAGCGTCGGCCAGGCCCTCGGCCGGCTGAAATTCTACCGCATGGCGTTCGGCGCCTCCGCCGGCGCCGGCGCCGGTATCAGCCTGCTTGACGCGCGGCAGGTGGCGCGGGACTTCCTGGACGGCGGCCGGGTGACGCTGGACTGGCCCGACGACAGCGTCACCGTCGACGGCGGCATCGGCAAGCCGGCGGTGAAGCTGCTGATGAACATGGTACTGCTCGGCAGCGAGGCGCTGCCCCGCGGCGGCGACCTCGCCGTCACGGTCGCCCGTAACGGCGACGGCAGCCGTCTCGCCGTGAGCGCGTCGGGCGACGGCGCCCGGCTGCCGGAGAAGGCGCTGGTGGCGCTGCGCCCGGACGTCGGCCTGGGCGAGATCGAGCCCAAGGCGGCGCCGGTCTACCTCGCGGTCCGGCTCGCCGGCGCGCTCGGCACCGAGCTGCGCGCGGCGCAGGCCGGCGGCCGGGTGGCGCTCGATGCCGAACCTCGCCACGTGTGACGGTCGGCACAGCCGGGGGCGCGGTTTTACGCCATCTTAATGCGCATACGAGATAGTCTTGCGTCGCGTATCGACGCGGATCGAACGTTCCCGAATGGCCGTCCGGAACCGGGCGAACGATGGCCGAGATGAGCGCGCCGGAGACCGAAGCACCACCCCCTTACCGATCGCCCCGGGGCGACCAGGCGCCGCACCCTCCGGGGGCGGCGCCGCGCACACCGCGAACCGATCGACTTGAACGAAAACACCGCGCCGCCGGCGCGCGGGGCCGGCCGTGCCGGCATGGCAGGGACGCGTTTTGCTTCTGGAGTTCGAAAACATGACTTCCTGTCTCATCGTCGACGACTCGAACGTCATCCGCATGGTGGCGCGACGGATCCTCGAATCCTTCTCCTTCGACATCACCGAGGCCGCCGACGGCCGCCAGGCGCTGGACATCTGCTGCCGCCGCATGCCGGATGTGATCCTGCTGGACTGGAACATGCCGGTCATGAACGGCATCGACTTCCTGCACCACCTGCGCGAGCACGAGGGCGGCGAGGCGCCGGTGGTGGTGTTCTGCACCACCGAGAACGACCGCTCGCATTTGCGCGAGGCCATCGAGGCCGGCGCCAACGAATGCATCATGAAGCCGTTCGACCGCGACATCATCGAGGCCAAGTTCGTCCAGGTCGGGCTGCTGCAGTAGGCCCCGCGACGGGGTCATATGGCCGGCCCGTCGAGACGCGCCCCGCCGCCCAACCACGCCCCGGACATGAAAAAGCCACCCGGCCGGGTGGCTTTTC
The DNA here is from genome assembly GCA_028281075.1 of Alphaproteobacteria bacterium. Taxonomy (GTDB): domain Bacteria; phylum Pseudomonadota; class Alphaproteobacteria; genus JANQKO01. The sequence goes on from JANQKO010000450.1 coordinate 3,217, forward strand.
GCGTTCCGCGTGTCGCCCGCGGGAATCCTCAGGCGGCGGCATCCTCTTCCGAGGCCGGCGGGTCGCGCAGCACGTAGCCGCGTCCCCAGACCGTCTCGATATAATGGTCGCCGCCGGTGGCCATGGCCAGCTTCTTGCGCAGCTTGCAGATGAAGACGTCGATGATCTTCAGCTCCGGCTCGTCCATGCCGCCATAGAGATGGTTCAGGAACATCTCCTTGGTCAGCGTCGTGCCCTTGCGCAGCGACAGCAGCTCCAGCATGGCGTATTCCTTGCCGGTCAGGTGCAGGCGCTGGCCCTCGACCTCGACCGAGCGGGAGTCGAGATTGACCGTCAGCTTGCCGGTGCGGATGACCGACTCGGCGTGGCCCTTCGAGCGCCGCACGATCGCGTGGATGCGGGCGATCAGCTCGCGCTTGTCGAAGGGCTTGGTCATGTAGTCGTCGGCGCCGAAGCCCAGCCCCTTGACCTTGTCGTCGGGCTCGGACATGCCGGACAGGATCAGGATCGGCGTCTCGACCTTGGCCACCCGCATCTTCTTCAGCACGTCATAGCCGTGCATGTCGGGCAGGTTCAGATCGAGGATGATGATGTCGTAGTCGTAGAGCTTGCCGAGGTCCAGGCCTTCCTCGCCGAGGTCCGTCGTGTAGATGTTAAAGCCCTCGCTCTGGAGCATCAGTTCGATGCTCTTGGCGGTCGGCGAGTCGTCTTCGATCAAAAGCACACGCATCTATCGGTCTCCGTGGCGTACCGTAAAGCTTAATTAACAGTACCAAGATTAAGATATGGTTAACAGAGGCCCTGTTAACCATTGTTTTAATTTACTTTTATGGCTTCGGGCGGGCTCGGGCGGATGCCCTCGCAAGGGGTTTTACCGAACCTTAAAGCCACTGATTCACTATGCGATTCGGGCGGCCGGGGAGGCCGGATTCCCGGCCCAGTGACGTTACCGGATCGGTTCCTTTGCAAACCCTTGTCAGTGAAATTCAGCGTCTGCCGGCCTATCGGCTCTATGGCCGCGTGGCGGGCGTGCAGGGCCTGCTGCTCGAGGTCGCCGGCATCGAGCGCAGCTTGAGCATCGGTTCACATTGTCGGATTCAGGCGCGCGGCGGCGGCGAGGTTCTGGCCGAGGTGGTCGGCTTTCGCAGCGACCGCGCGCTGCTGATGCCGTTCGGGCCGCTCGACGGGGTCGGCCTGGGCTGCAAGGCCTATGTCGAGGAGCACCGCTCCTTCGTCTTTCCCGACCCGTCCTGGCTCGGCCGGGTCGTCAACGCCATGGGCGAGCCGCTGGACGGCGGGCCGCCGCTGCGCCAGGGCAACGTCGCCTTTCCCTTGCGCGGCATGCCGCCGCCGGCCCACGCGCGGCAGCGGGTCGAGGGCAAGATAGACCTGGGCGTGCGCGCGCTGAACACGTTCCTGACCTGCTGCCATGGCCAGCGCATGGGCATCTTCGCCGGCTCGGGCGTCGGCAAGTCGGTGATGCTGTCGATGCTGGCGCGACATACCGCGTCCGACGTGTCGGTGATCGGCCTGGTCGGCGAGCGCGGCCGCGAGGTGCAGGAATTCATTAAGAAAGACCTGGGCGAGGCGGGGCTGCGCCGCAGCGTCATCGTCGTCGCCACCTCGGCCGAGACGGCGCTGATGCGGCGGCAGGCCGCCTACCTGACGATGACGCTGGCCGAGTATTTCCGCGACCTGGACAGAAGCGTGCTGTGCATGATGGACAGCGTGACCCGCTTCGCCATGGCCCAGCGCGAGATCGGGCTGGCGGGCGGCGAGCCGCCGGCCAGCAAGGGCTACACGCCCTCGGTGTTCGCCGAGCTGCCGAAGCTGCTGGAGCGGGCCGGCCCCGGCACCGGCCGCGGCTACATCACCGGCCTGTTCACGGTGCTGGTCGAGGGCGACGACCATAACGAGCCGGTCTCGGACGCCGTGCGCGGCATCCTGGACGGCCATATCGTGCTCGACCGCGCCATCGCCGAGCGCGGCCGCTGGCCCGCCGTCAACGTGCTGCGCAGCATCTCGCGGACCATGCCCGACTGCAACGCGCCCGGGGAGACGGCGCTGATCGCGCGCGCCCGGCAGTTGATGGCGACGTACGAGAACATGGAAGAGCTGATCCGGCTCGGCGCCTACCGCGTCGGCACCGACGCGGCGATCGACGAGGCCATCCACTATCATGACGGCCTGGAGGCGTTCCTGTCGCAGGACAAGGACGAGGTCTCGCGCCTCGATGACGGCTTCGCCGCGCTGGCCGGCCTGCTGGCCCGGGATGCCGGTCCGGCCGCCCCGGCGGCGGACGCTGAGGCGCCGTCGTGAGCCGGCGGCTGGCCGGCCTGATCCGCCTGCAGCGCTGGAAGGTCGACGAGAAGCGCCGGGCGCTGGCCGATCTGCAGGCCCTGCACGCCGAATTGTCGGCCAAGGCCGAGGCGCTGGAGGCCGAGGTGGCCGCCGAGCAGGGCAGCGCCGCCGCGAACGGCACCGGGTTCGCCTACCGGGCCTATGCCGAGCGGGTCATTCAGCGCCGGGAGACGCTGGCCGAGTCCATCGCCGAGGTCGCGCAGGCGCTGCTGCGGGCCCAGGGCGAGCTGTCGGAGGCCTATCAGGAAGCCAAGCGCTACGAGATGGCCCGCGACCGCGCCCAGCGGCGCCAGGCCGCCGAGGCGGCCCGCCGCGCCCAGCTCGACCTGGACGAGATCGGGCTGAACATCTACCGGCGCGGCAAGGCCGGGTAGCAACTAATAGGGACTGTCCCTATTAATTAGTTTTAGATTCAATAAGTTAGATGAGAAAATAATAGGGACTGTCCCTATTACGTGGGCTTCGCATCGGTTTCCGCTTTCGCCATCACCAGGCTTGAGCCGGTGATCCGGAACCGCGTATGGGGCAAGTGCCGGCTGGGTTGCCGGTTCGCCGGCCTACCAGACCTCCAGCCGGTCCAGCAGGTGCGGCGTGTCCCAGCCCGGCTGCCGGTCTTCCAGCACCACGCGGTGGCCGTCGCCGGCATCCAGGCGCAGGTTCAGCCAGCGTGGCACCAGCTCGTTGTTCAGGTCGTCGAAGATCGTCGTGGCCAGGGCTTCCGGCGAGGTCCAGGCCGGTGATGCCAGCGCCGCGCCGTACCGGGACAGGGCCGCGCCGTCGAGGATCAGCCGGTCGGGCACGAACCGGAACCTCAGCGTCACCGGCGCCGGCATCCCGGCCGCCAGCACGCCCGCCGGCAGCGCCAGCCGGTGCCGGCTGAGGTAATCCAGTCCCGGCCGCGGATTGGCCGAGGCCGACAGCAGGTCCCGCCGCCGGCGGACCGGATCGGCATCGGCCGGCGCCGTCGGGTCCAGCCTGGCCAGCGCCGGCATGGCTCAGCGGTCCCCGGTCAGCGCCGCCGCCAGGCCTTCGATGTCCCCGGCGACCGGCTCGGTCGGATAGCGGTTCAGGAAAGCCGTCTGGCGGCGGATGCACTCGCGCACCTTGGCGTCGCGCCGGACGATGCCGGCCAGCGGCGGCGACAGCTTCAGGAAGTTGCCACAGGCCTTGCGCAGCGTCTCGTAGGTGCGTTCGCCCTGCTTCGGGTTCGCCGCCATGTTGATGGCGATGCGGATGTCGGCCTTCGGCGCCTTCATCGCCGTGACCTTGATATAGGCGTAGGCGTCGGTCAGCGAGGTCGGCTCGTCGGTGGCCAGCACCAGCGTGGTGCCGGCTTTCGGCGACAGCGCCCGGATTCCGGCCTCGACGCCGGCGCCGAGGTCGAGCACGACGTTGTCGTATTGCTGCGACAGCCGCCACAGGTCCTGCTGGATCGTCTTCAGGTGCCGGGTGTCGAGATCCGCGAGCACGCCGGAGCCCGACTTGCCGGCCAGGATGTCGAAGCCGCCGTCGTCGAAGCGGGTGACCGCGTCGCGCATGGCGACCTGGCCGCTGGCCACGTCGCCCAGGTCCTTCGCGACCTCCAGGCCAAGCTGGATATCGACATTGGCCAGCCCGAGGTCGCCGTCGAACAGCAGCGCCCGCCGCCCCCGGCGGGCCAGCGCGTGGGCCAGCGATATGGCCAGCCAGGTCTTGCCGACGCCGCCCTTGCCCGACGCGATGGTGATGACGTTGGCGCCGGGCGCGCTGCTGGCCGGATGAACGGCGGTGCGGGGAGCGGCGGTCATGCTTGGCTTACTCCGAATTCCTGCGGGTCGGCGCTGGCTTGCGGATCGCGGGTCAGCACCCGCGACAGCGACATCGGGTTCAACGGTCGCAGGCCTTGGGCGACCGACGGGGTGATACTGACCTCGGTGAAGGCGAGGTCGCCGGCGAGGGCGGCCGTCAGCACGGCGCCGATGCGGCGGGCCGCGTCCAGGCGGGTGACGATCAGCCGGCGGCAGCCGATCCGGGCGAACCGCTCGGCCGTCTCGGCCGCTTCCGCCGGATCGGCGCTGGCGGTCAGGACCAGGACCGGCTCGACCCTGGCCGCGGCGATGAAGGCGGCCAGGTCCGAGATCTCGGAATCGTCGAACGGGTTGGTGCCCGGGGAGTCGACGACCAGCGCCGTTCCGTCCCGAACGTCGGCGGCGCGGCGCAGCTCGGCCGGCGAATCCGCCATCACCAGCGGCTGTTCCAGCAGCGAGGTATAGGCCTCGAGCTGGGCGATGGCGCCGGCGCGCACGGTGTCGGTGGTGGCCACCGTGACGCTGCCGCCCTGCAGGACCGCGCGTGCCGCCAGCTTGGCGACGCAGACGGTCTTGCCCACCCCCGGCGGGCCGACCAGCATGATCGGCCGGTCGCCGGGATCGGCCCGATTGGCGAAGGTGAAGTAATTGTCCAGCGCGCCGGCCAGCGCCGCCGTCGGGTCCGCGGTCGGCATCTCGCCGGCGCAGTCGACCAGACGCCCGCGCAGCCGGACCGGCACGCCGTGATAGTCCAGCA
>JANQKO010000568.1 GCA_028281075.1 Alphaproteobacteria bacterium
GAGGAGACCACGTCCGACTACGACCGCGAGAAGCTGCAGGAGCGGCTGGCCAAGCTCGCCGGCGGTGTCGCGGTGATCCGCGTCGGCGGTGCCTCCGAGGTCGAGGTGAAGGAGCGTAAGGACCGCGTCGACGACGCCCTGAACGCCACCCGCGCCGCGGTCGAGGAGGGGATCCTGCCGGGCGGCGGTACGGCGCTGCTCTACGCTTCGCGCTCCCTCAAGAAGCTGAAGCTGAGCGACAGCGACCAGAAGGTCGGCGTCGACATCGTGCGCCGGGCGCTCGAGGCGCCGGTGCGGCAGATCGCCGAGAACTCGGGCGTCGATGGCGCCGTTGTCGCCGGCAAGCTGCTGGAGCAGAAGGACGAGACGCACGGCTTCGACGCCCAGGCGGAAGCGTACAAGGACATGGTCAAGGCCGGCATCGTCGACCCGACCAAGGTCGTGCGCGCCGCGCTGCAGGATGCCGCGTCGGTGGCCGGCCTGCTGGTCACCACCGAGGCCATGGTCGCCGAGAAGCCGGAAGACAAGCCGGCCGCGCCGGCCATGCCCGACATGGGTGGCATGGGCGGTATGGGCGGCATGATGTAATCCGCATCGTCGCGTACCCAGTAATCGCGTATATCAGCGGGGCCGCCATTCGGCGGCCCCGTTTCGTTTGCCCACATGACGGTTGCCGACATGACGCCAGACCGGGTTGCCGAGATCATCCGCGAGGTCGCGGCCGAGGCCTGCCTGCCATACTTCCGGCAGCTCGATCGGGGACAGATCAGCGAGAAGGCGCCGAACGACCTGCTGACGGTCGCCGACGTCGAGACCGAGAACATGCTGGGACAGCGGCTGGCCGCCGGTCTGCCGGGCAGCGTGATCGTCGGCGAGGAGGCGGTGCACGACGATCCGGGCCGGCTTGGCCTGCTGTCGGGCGACGATCCCTGCTGGCTGATCGACCCGATCGACGGCACGATCAACTTCGCCCACGGCCTGCCGCTATTCGCCATCATGCTGGCGCTGGTCGATCGCGGCGAGGTGGTGGCGGCCTGGATCCACGACCCCGTTCACGATCACATGGCGATCGCCGAGCGCGGCGCCGGCGCCTGGTTCGATGGCGCCCGCGTGCGTCTGGCGCCGCCGCCGGACCTGGCGCGCTGTGTCGGCTGCCTGCACCTGCCGCGCGCGGATACCGATCTGGCGGCGCATATGGGACGCAACCGCGACCGCTACGGGCCGGAGCTGATCCTGCATTGCGCCGGCATCGAGTATCAGAGCTTCCTGCGCGACCGGCTGCATTTCGCCGTCTACCACCGCACCAAGCCATGGGACCACGCGCCGGGCACGCTGCTGCTGGCCGAGGCCGGCGGCCATGCCGCCCACATCGACGGGCGGGCCTACGATATCCTCGCGCCGGACCAGCGCGTGCCGTTGCTGGCGGCGGCGGGCGAGGGGACCTGGCAGGCCGCCCGCGAGGCGCTGTTTCCGGCGGGCTGACCTTGACCTATGGCCCATCTCTCGAGACGCGGCTTCGCCGCTCCTCAAGATGAGGTCTTGATCTGATACCGGTGTCTATTCGGCCCGTTTGGCCGCGACCCAGAGGGCTTCCATCTCGTCCAGCGTGGCGTCGGCGGCGGCGCGGCCGTCTTTCGCCAGTTCCGTCTCGATATGGCGGAAGCGGCGCTCGAACTTGGCGTTGGTCGTACGCAGGGCGGCCTCGGGATCGACGCCGACACGCCGGGCGAGGTTGGTGACCGCGAACAGCAGGTCGCCCATTTCGGCCGCCACCCGGTCGCGGCCCTCGCCATTGCCCAGCGCCGCGCGCAGCTCGTCCAGCTCCTCGGCGATCTTGTCGATCACCGGCCCGGCCTCGGCCCAGTCGAAGCCGACCCGCGCCGCGCGTTTCTGCAGCTTCTCGGCGCGGGTGAGCGCGGGCAGGGCGGTCGCCACGCCGTCGAGCGCGCTCAACGCCCGGCCATCGTTCGCCGCCGCCGTGGCGCGTTCCTCGGCCTTCTGGTCTTCCCAGGCCCTGGTCTGCGCCGCGGCGCCGTCGATGTCGGCCTGACCGAAGACATGCGGATGCCGCTTGATCATCTTCTCGGCGATGCCGCCGGCGACGTCGTCGAACGAGAAAGCCTCGGCCTCGGCCGCCATCTGGGCGTGGAACACCACCTGCAGCAGCAGGTCGCCGAGCTCGCCGCGCAATTGCGTCATGTCGCCCTGCTGGATGGCATCCGCGACCTCGTAGGCCTCCTCGATGGTGTAGGGCGCGATCGAGGCGAAGTCCTGCTCCAGGTCCCAGGGGCAGCCGCCGTCGGGATCCCGGAGCTTCGCCATCACCGCCAGCAGGCGGTCGATGTTCGGTTTGTCGGGCAGGAAGGTCATGGCGGCGGCCATTCTAGGACCGGGTCGGCCATATGCAACCTGTCGTCAATAACACGCATAATATATATTATGACAAATGATGGATGTGCCGGAGAGGGGCCGGCAGGGGGCTGGCAAGTGATTGGATTTCCGGGCTTTTCGCGGCGCCGGCGGAGTCAGGTTGGCAGGTCGATGACCATGCCGTCATAGGCCGGCTCGATACCGTCCGGCAGCCGGCGGGCCAGCGTCGCGTAATCCATGTCCCAGGTCATGTGCGTCAGCACGGCGCGTCTCGGCCGAACGCGCGCGATCCAGCCCAGCGTCATGTCCAGATGCGCGTGCGTCGGATGCGGCTCGTAGCGCAGCGCATCGACGATCCAGGTATCGACGCCGTCCAGCACCGCGAACGCGTCGTCCGACAGGCCGTTCAGATCCGTCGAATACGCGACCGGTCCGAAGCGGAAGCCGAGCGACGTGATCGGTCCGTGCTGCTGCTCGAACGGTTGCACGTCGATCGCGCCGATCCGAAACGGCGCGTCGATCTCGTGGCCGGTGCAGATCGCTGGATAGCCGTGTTTGCTCTCGAAGATGTAGTGGAAACGCTGGGTGATTTCAGCGAGCGCACGCGGGCTCGCATAGGCCGGAATACGCCCGCCGCTGAGGTATGCGAGGCCGCGAAGATCGTCGATGCCGTGGATATGGTCCGCATGTTCATGCGTGTAGAGCACCGCGTCGAGCCGATCGATACCGGCGTCGAGGCATTGCTCACGCAGATCGGGCGACGTATCGACCAGAAGTCGCGTGCCGTCTTGCTCAACCATGATCGAGACCCGGCGGCGCCGGTTCTTCGGCTCGTTCGGGTCGCAGTCGCCCCAGTGATTGCCGATGCGCGGCACGCCGCCCGACGTGCCGCAACCCAGGATCGTGACCCTCATGCGGCGGACGGCGCCGCGACGGCGGTGAACAAGCGCAGGAAATTCTCGGTCGTCACGCGGCCCAGCTCCGCCATCGGGACCTGCCGCAATTCGGCGAGCTTGGCCGCCGTGTGCACCACGAACGCGGGCTCGTTGCGCTTGCCCCGGTTCGGCACCGGCGCCAGATAGGGCGCGTCGGTCTCGACCAGCAGCCGGTCCATGGGCACGGCCATGGCGGTCTCGCGCAGATCGTCCGCCTTCTTGAAGGTGAGAATCCCGCTCAGCGAAATATAGAGTCCTAATGCGACGGCCTTTTCAGCCAATTCCCGGCCGGAACTGAAACAGTGCAGCACGCCGGTGAAGGCGCCGTTTCGCATCTCTTCCTCGAGGATCGCCGCCATGTCGGCGTCGGCATCGCGCGTGTGCACCACCAGCGGCAGGCCGGTCTCGCGCGCGGCCGCGATATGCGCCCGGAACTTTCGCTGTTGCTCATCCCGCGGGCTGTGGTCGTAGTAGTAGTCGAGCCCGGATTCGCCGATCCCCACCACCTTCGGATGCCGGGCGCGGTCGATCAGCCGCGCCGTGTCGAGCTCCGGCTCCGTCGCCGCCTCGTGCGGATGCAGACCGACCGTGCAGTAGACGTTGTCGAAGCGCTCGGCGATGGCGGCAATCCGGTCGAACTTCCGCACCTCGGTGCAGATCGTCACCATCAAGCCGACCCCGGCCGCGCCGGCGCGCGCGACCACGTCGTCGAGCTCGTCGGCGAAGTCGGGAAAATCGAGATGGCAATGGCTATCGACCAGCATCGTCACATACTCATGAACCGCCCGTGATGTTAACAAAGGTTAACAATGGTTAACGCGTCAGGCCGCGGCTTCCTCGACATAACGCGGGAACACGCCCTCGGGCGCCGGCAGCGGCGTGCCGGGGGTCAGGGCCCCCGCCTCGCCCAGCGCCGAGAAATCCCGCGCGTCCGCCGGCACCGCCAACTGGTCCAGCATCCGCGCCGCCGACGCCGGCGTCACCGGCTGCGCCAGGATCGCCAGGTGCCGGATCGTCTCGGCCAGCACGTAGAGCACGGTCCGCATGCGGGCCGGGTCCGACTTGCGCAGCGCCCAGGGCGCCTGGGCGTCGACATAGCGGTTCGCCTCGCCGATCACGGCCCACAGCGCTTCCAGCGCGCGGTGGATCGCCTGCACGGCGATCTCGTCGCGCAGCCCTGCCAGCAGGCCGTGCGCGCGGGCCAGCAGCGCCGTGTCCTCGGCGGTGAACGGGCCCGGCGGCGGCACCACGCCCTCGCAGTTGCGCGCGATCATCGACAGCACCCGCTGCGACAGGTTGCCGAAGTCGTTCGCCAGGTCGCCGTTCATCCGCGCCACCATGGCGGCATGCGCGAAGTTGCCGTCGTTGCCGAACGGCAGCTCGCGCATCAGGAAATAGCGGGTCTGGTCGACGCCGTACTTCTCGACCAGGTCCTGCGGCGGAATGAAGTTGCCGAGCGATTTCGACATCTTCTCGCCCTCGACCGTCCACCAGCCATGGGCGAACACGCGGCTGGGCGGCGTCACGCCGGCCGACATCAGGAAGGCCGGCCAATAGACCGCGTGGAAGCGTACGATGTCCTTGCCGACCACGTGCAGGTCGGCCGGCCAGAACGTCTTGTAGCTCTCGGCGTCGGCATCCGGATAGCCGGCCGCGGTGATGTAGTTGATCAGCGCGTCCAGCCAGACATACATGATGTGCCTGTCGTCGCCCGGCACCGGCACGCCCCAGGTGAAGGTGGTGCGCGAGATCGACAGGTCGTTCAGGCCGCCCTTGACGAAGCTCACCACCTCGTTGCGGCGGCTGGCCGGGGCAATGAAGTCCGGGTTGGTCTCGTAGAATTCCAGCAGCCGGTCCTGCCAGGCCGACAGCCGGAAGAAATAGCTCGGCTCCTCGACCCATTCGACCGGCGCGCCGAAGGGCGACAGCTTGGCGCCGTCCGGGCCGTCGCGCAGCTCGTCCTCGGCATAGAAGGCCTCGTCGCGCACCGAATACCAGCCGGCATACTTGTCGAGATAGATGTCGCCGTTGGCGTCCATGGCCCGCCAGAGCGCTTGGCAGGCCCGGCCGTGGCGGTCCTCGGTGGTGCGGATGAAGGCGTCGTTCGAGAAGTTCAGCAGCGGCGTCAGGTCGCGGAAATTCTGCGAGATCCGGTCGCAGAACGCCTGCGGGTCGAGGCCGGCGTCGGCGGCCGACTTCGCCACCTTCTGGCCGTGCTCGTCGGTGCCGGTCAGGAACATCACCCGCCGCCCGTCAAGGCGCATGAACCGCGCCAGCACGTCGCAGGCCAGCGTCGTGTAGGCGTGGCCGATATGCGGCTTGTCGTTCACATAGTAGATCGGCGTCGTGATGTAGTAGGCATCGCGCCCGGCCATCGGTCCGTCCTTCGGTTGCGTCCCATTCACCCTCGTCCCGACCGCCTCGGCGCGCCCGCCGCCGGCGGCGGCCTCGGCGCTTACCGCCGGACTGCGTCCTCCAGCGACAGAAAGGCGTTCAGGACGACCTGCTTGCGCTCCAGATGCACCGCATCGGCCCGCGCAGCCAGGCGGCTGATCTTTTCCCACAGGTCGACCAGCCGATCAAGCGTGGCGCCGGCCAGCAGCCGTTCGGCCAGCGCCCCTTCCCCCGGCACCGCCTCCGGCATGTCGGCGCCGGGCAGCGCGCCACGGCGCACGGTCCGGGTCAGCCAGAGCCCGATCAGGTCGAGCCAGACCCGGTACTGGGCCTCGCCGTCGCGCCGGTTCAGCCGGTCCGAGAGCTGGTGCACCCGGTCGTAGTTCAGGTCCGGCAGCGTGCCGGCGAGCGCGACCAGCTCGCGATAGACGGCGACACCCCCCTGCCCGGCCAGCGCGATCGCCCGGCCCGGGCTGCCTTCGGCCAGCACGGTCAGGGCCGCGACCTCGTCCGGATCCAGGTCGGACAGCCGGGCCCGCACGATCGCCGCCACGTCGGCCGCCGCCAGTGGCTTCAGCGTCAGCCGCCGGCAGCGCGAGCGCGTCGTCGGCAGCAGCCGGCCCGGTGAGTGGCTGACCAGCAGCAGCAGGCCGCGCGCCGGCGGCTCCTCCAGCAGCTTCAGCAGCGCGTTCTCGGCATTGGCGTTCAGGTCGTCGGCGGCGTCGATCACGGCGACGCGCCAGCCGCCCTCGGCCGAGGTGAGGTTGAAGAAATGCACGAGGTCGCGGATCTGGTCGACCCGGATGAAGGGGCTCAGCTCGTCGGACCGCTCGCGTTTGGTCCGGGTCACCGTGACCAGGTCACCGTGGCCGGCGGCGGCGACCCGGTGGAAGACCGGATCGTCGGGATCGACGGCGAGCCCGGCCGGGGCCGCGCCGAACAGGTCGGCGCCCGTGCCGCCATGGCGCAGCAGGAACCGGGCGAAGCGGTAGGCCAGCGTCGCCTTGCCGACGCCGCGCGGGCCGTCGATCAGCCAGGCATGCGGGATGCGGCCGGCCTCATGGGCCCGCAGAAGCTGGCGTTCGGCCTCGGCATGGCCGATCAGGTCCGCGGCCGCGCGCGGATGCCACGCGTCGTCGCCTTCGGCGTCGGTGCCGGCCGCGGCCGTCGCCATCGCCGCCTACCGCGACGCCGCGCCCAGCAGCAGGTGCTGTAGCGCCGCGCCGATGCGGCCAACGAAGCCGAGCTGGTCGATGTCCGCACCGGCGATCAGCGGCCGTTCCACCGGCGCCTCCAGCCCGGGCGCCGCGATCCGCAGGGTGGCGATCCGCGCGCCGCGGGCGACCGGGGCCGGGATCGGGCCGTCATAGTTGACCGTGACGTTCATCTCCTGCCGGTCCTTGCGGCTCAGCGTCAGCGTCAGCGGCGCCTCCAGCAACAGCGGCACGCTGCCGTTCTTGCCCAGCCAGACATCCGCCTCGGCCACGGTTTCGCCGGCCTTGAACAGGGGATAGTTCTTGAACTCGCGGAACCCCCATTGCAGCAGCCGTTCGGACTCCCGCGCCCGCTGGGTGACGCTTTCCAGGCCGTTCACGACCAGGACCAGGCGGCGGCCGTCACGCACCGCGGAGGCGGTCAGGCCGTAGCCCGATTCCTCGGTATGGCCGGTTTTCAGGCCGTCGGCGCCGATATTCTTGTACAGCAGCGGGTTCCGGTTGCCCTGTTTGATGCCGGAAAAGGTGAACTCCTTCTCCGAATAGATCGGATAGAACTGCGGGAAGTCCCGGGCCAGCCGAACCGCCAGCCGGGCGAGATCGCGGGCCGACATGTAATGGTCGGGGTCCGGCCAGCCGCTGGCGTTGCGGAAATTGCTGTCCGTCAGGCCGATCTCCCACGCCTTCTTGGTCATCTCCTCGGCGAAGGCCTCCTCGCTGCCGCTCAGGCCCTCGGCGACGACGATGCAGGCGTCGTTGCCGGACTGGACGATGATGCCGCGCAGCAGGTCCTCGACGCGCACGCGCTTGCCGACCTCGACGAACATCTTCGAGCCGCCCTTGCGCCAGGCGCGTTCGCTGACCGGGAACTCGTCGTCCAGCGACAGCCGGCCGTCGGCCAGCCGTTCGAAGACCATGTAGGCGGTCATCAGCTTGGACATCGAGGCCGGCGGCATCCGCTGGTCGGCGTTCTTCGAGAACAGCACCGAGCCGGTCTCGACGTCGATCAGGATCGCCTGCCTGGCCGGCGTGTCCCGCGCGGTGGCGGACGAAACGGACAGGCCGCCCACGAGGATCAGGGCGGCGGCATGGGCGAGGACGGTTCGTAGACGCATGCGATGTCTCTGTCGGTATCTTGACGGGATTTCGGTCGGCCGGCGCGGATTAGCCGTAAAACGTGCCGGAATTATGACGTCGATCGCGGTCTCCGGTCAGTCGACGACGATCCTGGCATCGGTCTGGCCATGGGCCAGCACCTGCTGGAGCGTCCGGTCGGCCATCGGCACGTCCGTCAGCGGCCCGACGCGGACCCGGAAGAATTCCTGGTCGTCGATGAACACCGACGTCACCCTGGTCGGGCCGACCCGGTTCAGGCGGACCGCCAGACGGTGCGCGTTCTGCACTTTCAGGAAGGCGCCGGCCTGCACGTACAGGCGGCTCGGCCCGACGGGAAGCTGTAGCACCTCGCCGACGCCGGTGATCGGCACGTCGGTGCGCGGCGCCGCGGCGGCGAGACGGGTCGGCGGCGCCGCGGCGGGTGCGACGTCCGTGGCCTGCTTCACGCCCGGCGGCGGCGCCAGCGTGCGCACGGTCACGTCGCCCTGCGGCACGGCCGGCAGCGCCGTGCGGATTTCGCGCGGCGTCTCCGGCTTGGGCGCGATGATGTCCCGCCCCTCCTCGATCGCGGTGACGCGGACCTTGGCCGTGCCCTGACGCTCGAAGCCCAGCAGGCCGGCGGCGCGGCGCGAGACGTCGATGATCCGGCCGTTCACGAACGGGCCGCGGTCGTTCACCGTCAGCACCAGCGACCGGCCGTTCTCCAGATTGGTGACGCGGACCTTGGACGGCATCGGCAGCGTCTGGTGCGCCGCCGTCAGCGCGTTCATGTCGTAGATCTCGCCATTGGCCGTGCGCCGGCCATGGAACGGGTCGCCATACCAGGAGGCGATGCCGGTCCGGTCGTAGTCCGGGTCTTCGCGCGGATAGTACCAGACGCCCTTGATCTCATAGGGCTGGCCGACCTTGTAGACGCCGGTCGTCGTGGCGGGCGCGTGGGTCGCCGTCTGCATCTTCTTGGCCGTGTGCACCACCAACTGAGTCTCGGCGCACGCCGCCAGCAGCACGAGACCGGCAATGGCGGGGGGCAGGAGGCGAATTGACCGCATGTTCCACTTCATATTGTGTCTGATAGAAACCGGAACCGCCTATCTGGTATCCTAACCGCGGATTGTTTCGGCCGCAATCGCCCTGGCCTAGCGCCGGCCGATGGCGTCCGACAGATGGCTGACCGCCATGGCGAAATAGGTCGACCGGTTCCATTTCAGCGTCGTCCTGTAGTTGTCGTAGACCAGATAGGCGGGGTCGGCGGCGCCCTTCGCCGGCAGCACCAGCGAGGCCCGGAGCTGCCGCGTCGGCAGGTCGCGGCCGTCGGCCCGGCGCACGCCGAGTGCCTGCCACTCGGCCAGCGGCTTGCGGATCTTCAGGTCCGCCAGCGACAGGTCGAAGCCCGCCGGCAGCCGCACCTTCCGGCCCCAGGTCTGGTCGTCCTTCCAGCCCGAGCGGGCGAGATAGTTGGCGGCGGACGCGAACACGTCGCCCTGGGTGCGCCAGATGTCGCGGCGGCCGTCGCCGTCATAGTCGACGGCGAAGCGCACGAAGCTCGACGGCATGAACTGGCTCTGGCCCATGGCGCCGGCCCACGAGCCCTTCATGGCGTCGTTGGTGATGTGGCCTTCGTCCAGAATCCGCAGCGCGTTCAGCAACTCGCCGCGGAAATACTTGCTGCGGCGGCCGTCATGGGCCAGCGTCGCCAGCGCGGCAATGACCGGAAAGCCGCCGGTTACCCGGCCGAAATCGGTCTCGATGCCCCATAAGGCGACGATGAAGCGCGGCTGCACGCCATAGCGCTTGCCGACTTCGGTCAGCAGCGCCTTGTGTTCGGCCAGCTTGCGCCTGCCCTTGTCGATCCGCGACTTCGGGACGACACGGTCCATGTACTGCTGGAAGGTCAGCGTGAATTCGGGTTGCTTGCGGTCCAGCTCGATGACGCGCGGGATCGGCTCCAGGTCGCGCAACGCCGTATCGAGTACGCTGTCGCCTATGCCCTTGCCCGCGGCTTCGGTGCGAAGCTCGTCGAGCCACTGGCCGAACGGCTGGGTTTCGGCCATGGCCGTCGACGCGGTTGTCGCGACGATGCCGGCGGCGAGAATGCTCAAAACGCGTGGCCGATTCATGTGCTCTCCTGCCTGTCGCGCACGTTCTGCCATATCGTCGTTGTCCTGGGCAATGACCGTCGCATCACGCCGCATTGCCCGGCTGTCGACATCGATTGCGCCGGCTGGTCCATATCGCCCCGGAATTTCGAACAAGGACGTTAACGTCCCATTAAGCATGATTCGCGCCTGCGCCGTCACCCGGCATTCGTCGGCTTTGCGCGCGCGCCGTCCGGCGGCTACCCTCGGTCCGC
>JANQKO010000605.1 GCA_028281075.1 Alphaproteobacteria bacterium
TTCGAGCCGCGGCGGCGCCTGGAGCGGGCCATGGTCGACGCCGCCTGGAGCGGGGTCGGCGACGCCGACATCGTCGTGCTGCTGGTCGACGCGCAGAAGGGCCACGGGGCCGATACCGGGCGCATCATCGATGGCCTGAAGGCCGCCGGCCGGCGGGCCATTCTGGCGCTCAACAAGGTCGATCTGGTCCGGCGGCCGAACCTGCTGGCGCTGGCCTCGACGCTGAACGAGACCGGGGTCTTCACCGATACCTTCATGATCTCGGCGCTTGACGGCGACGGCACGGCGGACCTCCTGGCGCACCTTGCCGCCGCCGTGCCGGCGGGCCCCTGGCTCTATCCGGCGGACCAGCTCTCGGATATCTCCGAACGCCTGCTGGCCGCCGAGATCACCCGCGAGCAGGTCTTCCTGCGGCTGCACGAGGAACTGCCCTATTCGATCACGGTCGAGACCGAGAGCTGGCGGGAACACAAGGACGGCAGCGTCCGCATCGAGCAGGTGATCTATGTCCGCCGGGACACCCAGAAAGGCATCGTCCTGGGCAAGGGTGGCCGGCAGGTCAAGCAGATCGGCGCCGACGCCCGGCAGGAGATGGAAGGCGTCTTCGACCGGCGCGTGCACCTGTTCCTGTTCGTCAAGGTGCGCGAGAGTTGGGTCGACGACCCCGAGCGCTATCGCGAGATGGGCCTGGACTTTCCCCGCTGACGACGGCACCGCCGAAGGGAACGGACGTCCGCATGCACTGGAACGACGACGGCATCGTGCTTTCGGCGCGCCGTCACGGCGAGACCTCGGCCGTCGTCACGCTGCTGACCCGCGGACACGGCCGGCACGCGGGACTGCTGCGCGGCGGCGCCGGCCGGCGCCTGCGCGGCATCCTGCAGCCGGGCAACGAGGTCGCGGCCGAATGGCGGGCCCGCCTGGCCGAGCATCTCGGCACCTTCGCCGTCGAGCCCGGCCAGGCCCGGGCCGCCGGGCTGCTGGACCATCCGGCCCGACTGGCCGCGCTGGCGGCGGCCTGCGCCGTGACCGAGGCGGCCCTGCCCGAGCGCGAGCCGCACCCGGCCCTGTTCGACGCGCTGCGGGTGCTGCTGGATGCGCTGGCCGACGGCGAGACCTGGCCGGCGGTCTACGTGCGCTGGGAAATGGGCCTGCTGCAGGAGCTGGGCTTCGGCCTCGACCTGTCGCGCTGCGCCGCCACCGGCGATGCCGACGACCTCGCCTACGTCTCGCCGAAAAGCGGGCGGGCGGTCAGCCGGGCCGCGGCCGAGCCCTACAAGCACCGGCTGCTGCCGCTGCCGGCCTTCCTGCTCGGCGTCCAGACCGGCCTGCCGGACGCCGGTGACCTGAAAAACGGTCTGGCGCTAACGGGTTATTTCCTCGATCGCCACATATTCGCCGGCAGGAATACCACCGCGCCGCCGGCGCGCCATCGACTGGTAGAGAAATTTTCGGTTCTCACCACAACATCTGGTGATAAATTCCCGGCATGAGTGACATTCTCGATGAAGGCGAGATCCGCGACGAGCCGCTCTCGCGCGCCTTGAGCGAGCGCTACCTGTCCTACGCGCTGTCGACCATCATGGCCCGGTCGCTGCCCGACGTGCGCGACGGCCTGAAGCCGGTGCACCGGCGGCTGCTCTACGCCATGCGCGAGCTGAAGCTCGATCCGGCCTCCGGCTTCAAGAAATGCGCCCGCATCGTCGGCGACGTCATGGGCAAGTTCCACCCGCACGGCGACCAGGCGATCTACGACGCGCTGGTGCGTCTGGCCCAGGATTTCGCCCAGCGCTATCCGCTGATCGATGGCCAGGGCAATTTCGGCAATATCGACGGCGATAACGCCGCCGCCATGCGCTACACCGAAGCCCGGATGACGGCCGTCGCCGACCTGCTGCTGGCCGACATCGACCGGGAGACGGTCGATTTCCGGGAGACCTATGACGGCGAGGACAAGGAACCGCTGGTCCTGCCGGCCGCGTTCCCGAACCTGCTGGCGAACGGCGCCGCCGGCATCGCCGTCGGCATGGCGACCAATATCCCGCCGCACAACATCGTCGAGCTGTGCGACGCGCTGCTGCACCTGATCAAGACCCCGAACGCCACCATCGACAAGCTGGTGCAGTTCGTCCGGGGACCGGACTTCCCCACCGGCGGCGTGCTGGTCGAGCCGCGCGAGAACATCGTCGAGGCCTACAGGACCGGCCGCGGCAGCTTCCGCCTGCGGGCGAAGTGGGCGGTCGAGCCGGGCAAGCGCGGCACCTACAGCATCGTCGTCAGCGAGATTCCCTACCAGGTGCCGAAGGCGCGCATCGTCGAGAAGCTGGCCGAGCTGCTGCAGCAGCGCAAGCTGCCGCTGCTGGCCGACATCCACGATGAATCGGCCGAGGACATCCGCCTGGTGCTGGAACCGAAGAACGGCAAGGTCGACGCCGAGGTGCTGATGGAGCACCTGTTCAAGCTGTCCGACCTGGAAGTCCGCGTCGGCCTGAACATGAACGTGCTGGACGCGCAGCAGACGCCGCGGGTGATGCCGCTCGGCGAGGCGCTGCGGGCCTTCCTCGACCACCGCCACGAGGTGCTGATCCGCCGCACCAGGTTCCGCCTGGCGCAGATCGAACGGCGGCTGGAGATCCTCGACGGCTACCTGATCGCCTATCTCAACCTCGACGAGGTCATCCGCATCATCCGCGAGGAGGACGACCCGAAGGCAGTGATGATGCGGCGCTTCGGCCTGACCGACCTGCAGGTCGAGGCGATCCTGAACATGCGCCTGCGCGCCCTGCGCAAGCTCGAGGAAATCGAGATCCGCGACGAGCACAAGGCGCTGAAGGCCGAGGGCAAGGACTTGAAGGCGCTGCTGAAGGACGAGAAGCTGCGCTGGACACGGGTCGCCGAGGAGATCCGCGAGATCAAGAAGAGCTTCGGTCCCGACACGCCGCTCGGCGCCCGGCGCACCGGCTTCGGCGAGGCGCCGACCGGCGAGCCGATCCCGCTGGAGGCGCTGGTCGAGCGCGAGCCGGTGACGGTGATCTGCTCGGCCAAGGGCTGGGTGCGCACGATCAAGGGCCACGTCCA
>JANQKO010000606.1 GCA_028281075.1 Alphaproteobacteria bacterium
TTACGCCAGTAAGCCGCGCGAAGTCGTTAGAGCTAGGAGTGTCCTCCGTAGCCTTGGCGAAGGAGGGCGAGTTCGAACTTTCTCCCACTATTCCCGCCAGCCTTTGCTGATGTCGTCATGCCAGCCTGTGCCGGCATGACGGAGATGGGTTCGCATTCGGCGATTTCTTAACGGGCCGGCCGTGTGCGTTCGGCTTCCGTGTCCGTTTAGCGAACCACCCGGTATCGGGTGCCCCGGCCTTCGCCGATCCGCGTCAGCCGTTTCAGGTCAACCAGTTTCCTGATGATCGCCTCGACCGTGCGTGGGGGGAACGCCAGCGCGCCGATGGCGTCCTTGCGGCTGAATGTCGGCTCGTTCCGCGCCTGCGCCCAGCGCCAGAGCGCGAGCTGCTTCTCGGACAGCAATCCTTCGATCGCGTCTTCCTCGACAAGCGCGAGCGCGCGTTCCGCCTGGGTGCGCACGATGGACAGGAAGTAGAGCAGCCACGGATAGACGTCTTCCCTATCCGTCTTCCAGCGCGACTGTGCCTTGTTGAGGGCGATGTAATAGTCCGCCTTGCGCGCCTCGATCAGCCTTTCATGTGAAACGAGGGCGGTGAAGGCGTATCCCTGCTGAAGCAGCAGCAGGTTGGTCAGCAGGCGGCTGGTGCGCCCGTTTCCGTCCTGAAAGGGGTGAATGGCCAGGTACTCGAAGACGAAATTGCCGATGCGGATCAATGGGTGCCTGACGTTTTCCCTTTCCGCCCATTGATACCAGTCGACCAGCTCGCCGACTTCCTTCGCGGTCAGATGCGGTGGCGTCGGGTCGAAAACGATGCCGACCACGTTGCCGTCCGGGTCCCTTGCCTCGACGCGGTTCGGCCCGAGCTTGTACATGCCGCGCTGGCGCTCATCTTTTTCGGAATACCGGAGCATGTCGCGATGAAGCTGCGGGATGAGCGATTCGCGTAGCGGCATGTCCGTGTAAGAGTCGAGAATACGCGCCAGAACGTCCAGATACCCGGCGACTTCCTGTTCGTCCCGGGTTCTGAACCGACGCTGGTGAAGCTTTCGATAAAGCGCCTCGACGTCGTCATCGCTCAGCCGGTTGCCCTCGATCCGGTTGGACGCCCCGGTCGAGGTAATGATGACCGATTGCGTGAGGCGGCGAATGGTCTGGGGCAGGAGGTTGCCCGTCAGGCGAAAGGCCGTTTTGACGGCGTCGATCTCGGACAGGATGGCGAACAGTTCTTCCGTCCTCTCGGGACTGAAGGACAGCCTTTTGCTCAATCGCTCATTTTGCCAATCCATTTCACGCTCGTACATCGAGTTTATGTGAGATTATGTGATATAATGTGAGAAAGGTCAAAGCGCGATCCATTCCGCATCTACGCATATCCGGCAATCGCCGGTAGCGGCGCATGCCACGAACGGCTTGACAAGCGCGTCGGCGTCGGAGATGCAGCCTGATCGATCTGGCTGCCGTCCGGGAGGCGCGCCGTGGGGAAACTGGGACATGTCGGCATGCTGTGCCTTTTCGTCGGCTTTTCGGCGGCCGTCGGCGCGGCGGCGCCGGCGGCGGAACGCGGCGCCGAGGTCATGGAAACGGACCGCGAGCTGATCGTCCTCGCCGCGCCACGGGCGGACGATCCCTATTACGCTGGGGCGGCGGATGCCATCTTCGACTTTCTCGTCGCCTATGCGCGCCGGCTCCGGGAACGCGACGATGTGCTGGTCCTGACCGACGCCGCGTCGTACCGCGACTATGCCGACGCGCTGGGCGCGGACCATGTCGTGGTCGCGCCGCAGGACGATATCTGGATGCGCGACTTCAGCCTGTCCAACGCGGCCGACCCGGTCATGTTCCGCTATACCGCGGCCGGACAGGGCGGCGGCGGCCGCGGCCAGGCGGCGGCCGACGCCGTGCAGGAAACGCTGGCCGATGCCATGACGGATGCCGGCCTGACGTTCGCCGAAAGCGCGCTTCTGAACGACGGCGGCAACTTCGTCGGCGACGATGCCGGCCGTGCCGTGGTGAGCGCCAAGTTCCTGCGCGACAACGGCCTGTCCGAGCGCGCGGCGCGGGCGCTGCTGACCGACCGGACCGGCATCGACCATGTCGCCTTTATCGAGGCCGACGAACAGGGCGGTCTCGAACACGCCGACGGCGTCGTCGCCTTCATCGCGCCCAACGTGCTGGTCGTGAACAGCTATCCCGACGATCCGGACTATGCCGCGGCGCTCAAGGCCGACCTCCGGGCCGGGCTGCCCGGCGTGACCCTGCACGAGATCGTCACGCCCTATGACGGCGGCGGCATTTACGACGCGCGGTTCGGCTCGGCCTGCGGTCTCTACACGAACATGCTGGTCACGCCGCGGCGCATCTACCTGCCGCAGTTCGGTATCCCGGAAGACGCCGCGGCGCTGGCCAGCGTCCGGCAATGGACGGACAAGGAGGTGGTGCCCGTCCGCTCCGACCAGGTCTGCCACATGGGCGGCGGCGTCCGCTGCATGTCCTGGCAGCTTCGCGGCGAAAACGCCCGGCGCCTGCGGG
>JANQKO010000622.1 GCA_028281075.1 Alphaproteobacteria bacterium
AGAACGCGAGCTCGACGGCGGTCTCGCCGTCGACGCCCGTCCCGGCGGTCGACGGGGGTGGCGTCTCCTCGGTCGTGGCCAGCGCGGTCGGCACGAACATGAACTCGCCGCCCTCGTGGCCGGCGCGGCGGATATCGGAATAGCGCGGCGTCTGGTCGGCGTTGACCACGACCTGGCCCTTGATGCGGTCGAACAGGCTCTGCGCTTCCAGCACGTCGCCGTTGCCGCGCAGCGCTTCCAGCAGCTTGCGGGCGAACACCGAATGGCCGTCGCCGCCGCCGTCGCTGACCGGTTCCAGGCCGCCGGAGACGATGGCCGTGCGCGAGCGGCTCTCGGCCATGCGCCGGAGCCAGGCCGCGCGCTCGCTGCCGGTCTTGAGCTCGGCCTCGGCGGCGCGCACCAGTGTGCCGGCATAGCAGGAATCGGCGATCACCAGCACGTGCTTCGCCGACATGGCGCGCAGGTTGCTGGTCAGCGTCTCGTTCGAGATCCAGTTCGCCTCGTTGTCGGTCTCGGCGTCGACCGGCAGCCAGAAGCCGCGGTCGGTCTCGCGGTCGAGCACGCCGTGGCCGGCATAATAGACCAGCAGGTTGTCGTCCGGCGTCAGCTCGGCCCGCATTTCGTTCAGCGCCCGGACCATCTGATAGCGGGTCGGGTTCAGCAACAGCGAGACCTCGTAGCCGTATTGCCGGCGCAGCAAGTCGGCCATGGCGCTGGCATCGTTGACCGCCGTTTCCAGGTTCGGCAGGTGCCGGTAGTCGTTGATGCCGATGACCAGGGCGCGGTAGCGGCCGAACTCCACCGCCGCCGCGGCCGGCGCATGCAGGAGGAACATGGCCAGAAATGGCAGTATCAAACGCCGCATTACCGGGTCCTTCACCTTTGGCCCGTAGATTCTGTTTATCTTCGCCCGTCGTGCAAGCGACGGGCGGCGGCCGGTGCGTTTCCGGCGCAATTGCCTAAAATACCATGTCTCCATGTGGTGACGTCGAATCGTGAGGGCAAGACGATGAAACCGCTGAACGAGCTGACCGCCGGCGAGGCGGCGACCGCCATCGCCGACAGCGCCATCAGCAGCGAGTCTCTGACCCGGGCCTGTCTGGAGCGGATCGAGGCCCGCGAGGCCGAGGTCGGGGCCTGGGAATTCCTCGATCCGGACCTGGCGCTGGAACAGGCCAAGCGGCGTGACGCCGGCGCCCTGCGCGGGCCGCTGCACGGCCTGCCGTTCGGCGTCAAGGACATCATCGACACCTACGACATGCCAACGGCCTACGGCTCGCCGATCTACCAGGGCCACCGGCCCAGCCGCGACGCCTCCTGCGTCGCCATGATCCGCACCATGGGCGCGATCATCATGGGCAAGACGGTGACGACGGAGTTCGCCTTCTTTCAGCCCGGCAAGACGCGCAATCCGCGCAACCCGGCGCACACGCCGGGCGGCTCGTCGAGCGGCTCGGCGGCGGCCGTGGCCGACTGCATGATCCCGCTCGCCTACGGCACCCAGACCGGCGGCTCGGTGATCCGGCCGGCGTCTTACTGCGGTGTCGTCGGCTACAAGTCGTCGCGCGACAGCTTCGACCTCAGCCGGATCAAGCCGCTCGCCTTCACCCTCGACACGCTGGGCACCTTCTCGCGCTGCGTGGAGGATGCCTGCCTGGTGCGGGCGGCGCTGCTTGACGCGCCGGCGCATCCGCATGCGCTCGATGGCCCGCCGCGCATCGGCCTGTGCCGGACCTACGAATGGGACCAGGCCGAGCCGGTGATGCAGCAGGCCGTCGAGGACGCCGCCACGGCCCTGCGCGACGCCGGCGCCACCGTCGTCGAGATCGACCTGCCGGCACCGTTCGCGCGCGCGGTCGAGGCGCACCGGACGGTGATGACCTTCGACGCGGCCCGCGCCCTGCCGTTCGAATGGGCCCGCCACAGCACCAGGCTGAGCCAGCATATCTACGACCTGATCGCCGACGGCCTGGCCATGGTGCATGCCGACTACGAAGCGGCGATCGGGGTGCGCGACGACTGCCGGCGCCATTGGTACGACCTGATGCACGAATACGACGCCATGCTAATGCCGAGCGCGGCGGGCGAGGCGCCGGCGGGCCTCGAGACCACGGGCGATCCGCTGTTCAACCGCATGACGACGCTGCTCGGCGTGCCGTGCGTCAGCCTGCCCGGCCATGCCGGCCCAACCGGCCTGCCGCTCGGCGTGCAGGCGGTCGGCGCCATGGGCGGCGACGACAAGCTGCTGTCGGTCGCCGCCTGGATGCAGTCGCGGATCGTTTGATTTTTCGCTCACGGCAGCGGGCCTAACGGTCCGCGCGGGCGCGCCCGCGCAGGCACGGCCTTAGAATTGCAATGCCTATATCGCATGCTTCGAGACGACACTGCGCGTCTCCTCAGAGCGTGTGAATGAATCTACTCCCGACCCAAAGAAGCCGTCATGCTGGCGCAGGCCAGCATCCAGCGGCATCATGAACCGTTCAAAAACAACAAAAATGGATCCTGGCCTTCGCCAGGATGACAACCGGGGTGGCTTGGATGCAATTCTTTCACACCCTCTCAGCATGAAGTAAGAGGTTGATATCAATACCAAACCTCATCCTGAGGAGCGGCCCGAAGGGACGCGTCTCGAAGGATCGGCCACGGGATCCCGGCGGCCGCCTCTTCGCGTTACAGCCGCGCCTTGATCTCGCGCCAGACGCCGTCGGCGATGTGGCCAGGGGGCAGGAGTTGGTTGTCGGGGCCGGTGGGGTCGAAGCGGTGCCAGGGACCCATGGCGTTGTCGGCACAGAGCTGGTCGTAGACGCAGGCGACCTCGGTCATGTAGGCGCGGTCGGCTTCGTGCAGGTCCTTCCTGGCATCGGTGTAGCTGCGCGCGGCCTTCCTGGCGACAAGATCGTCGGCGGTGTCGGGCGAGGTGCCGAGCAGGCCGGTGAAGTCGGGCTTCGGCAGGTCGAACAGGTCGAACTCGGTCTCGAAAATCCAGTCGATCAGCGGCAGGCGTTCGGCAGGCGGCAGCTTGGCCGCGTTGTAGGCGGCGTTCGAGGCGACGTAGCGGTCGAGGATGACCAGGTCATGATCGGCGATCAGCGCCATGAGATCATCGCGGCTTTCGAACCGGTCGCCGGCATAGAGCAGGGCCGCGAAGTGCACCGAGACCTCGTCCAGCTTGCCGAAGCGGCCATTCAGATACTGGCCGATCAGCCTGGCGAAGCGGGTGTCGTCATAGCGCGGGAATGACAGCGTTGCGACCTTTACGCGGTCGGCTTCCGCGCGGGACACGAGATTGCGCGCCAATGTCCCTTTGCCAGCCCCGTCGATCCCTTCAATGACAAAGAGCATCGGTCTTATGCCCGCTGGCGCGGGTTCGCTCCGGCCCGCTCCCCCACCCGGCCACCCACGAAAGTATGCTCAATGGGTGGCCGGGTGGGGGAGCGGGCCGGAGCAGCCGTCATCGACATACCTACCGCAGCTTCGGGTTCAGGGCGTCGCGGAGCCAGTCGCCCATCAGGTTGACCGACAGCACGAGCGCGACCAGGGCGATGCAGGGGAACATGGTGATCCACCATTCACCGGAGAACAGGAAGGCGTTGCCGACCCGGATCAGCGTGCCGAGCGAGGGCGTGGTCGGCGGCACGCCGACGCCGAGGAAGGACAGCGTCGCCTCGGAGATGATGGCCAGCGCCAGGCCGATGGTGGCCAGCACCAGCACCGGGGTCAGCACGTTCGGCAGCACGTGGCGGAACATGATGCG
>JANQKO010000639.1 GCA_028281075.1 Alphaproteobacteria bacterium
CAGGCGTCGGCGGGTCGCGGCTGATGGCGATCGGCGACAAGCTGCAGAACATCGTCCATATCGACCTGCCGCTGTCGCATCAGCTGCATGAAGCCATCATCACCCGGTCGCTGGAGACCAAGCATCTGGAGCGCGCGGTCGAGCTGAACGTATTCCGGGACGCGCGCCATGCCGACCGGGCACGGACCGAGGAACGGCGGTTCTATGTTCTGAAGGGCCGATTCCAGGAAGCGTTGACACAGCTCACGCGGCGCCTGCGCGACCGGCCGCGGACGACCCAGTCCCGCGCGGAAACCGCGATCTACGACGATATCCTCGGCCAGCTTGAAAGGCTGGATCTGCAGCATCAGGCCTATGTCGATCGGGCCGAACAGATCCTGTCGCAGGTGAAGGACGAGGCGCCGGACGACCTGACGGTCCTGCTGGCCGAACTGACCAGCGTCGAGGCGCCGATCGAGAAGACACAACGCCGGCTTCTGAAAATCGCCGACCAGTTGACCGTCAATCAGGCCGAAACCGCGCTGCGGCTGGAACGGTCCGGCATCCGGAACATGGGCATGGTGTTCGGCGCCGGCCTGCTGATCACGGTGGCGCTCGGCGTGATCCTGGTCCGCGGCATCAACCGGCCCCTGGGCAAGCTGAAGAACAGCATGGCGCTGCTGGCGGACGGCAACCTGAACATCCCGACCGACCTGAGCGCCCGTTCCGGTGAGTTCGCCGCCATGTCGCGGGCGCTGGAGGTGTTCCGCCAGCAGATCGCCGGCCGGGCGGCCGCCGAGACACGCGCCCGGCAGTTCCTGGACTCGGCCCCCGACGCCATGGTGGTGGTGAACCGGGACGGCGAGATCGTGCTGGTCAATGCCCAGGCCGAACGGCTGTTCGGCTATCCGCGCGAGGAGCTGCTGGGCGAGAAGGTCGAGATGCTGGTGCCCGAGCGCTACCGGCCGGACCATCCCGGGCACCGGGCCCGGTTCCACACCGGCCCCAAGGCCAGGCCCGTGGGCAAGGGTGTCGATCTCTACGGCGTGACCAAGTTCGGCCAGGAGATTCCGATCGAGCTGAGCCTGTCGCCGATCGAAACCGAGGACGGCCTGCTGGTCACCGGCGCCATCCGCGACATCTCGCAGCGCAAGCAGGAGCAGGAGGAGCTGTCGCGCTCGAAACAGGAGCTGCAGGACCGGGTCGACGAGCTGGAACGGCTGCAGCGGGAGCTGCACAAGAAGAAGACCGAAAGCGTCCACATGGCCGACGCGCTGAACGACGCCGAGGCACAGCTCTCGGAAGCCGTCGAGAGCATTTCGGAGGGCTTCGCGCTGTGGAGCGAGGACGACCACCTGATCATGTGCAACCGGCGCTATCGGGGCATGTATCCAAGCCTGATGGACGTGATCCAGCCCGGCGTCACCTATGCCGACTTCCTGCGGGCCGGCTACGAACGCGGCGTGTTCCGGGTCGGGGACCGGAACCGCGAAGACCTGGTGCGCCAGCAGGTCGAGCGGCACCACCGCTCGGTCGACGCGTTCGAGCAGGAGCTGTGCGACGAGCGCTGGGTGCGGGTCAGCAAGCGCAAGACCAAGTCCGGCCGCATCGTCGGCATCCTGACCGACGTCTCGGACCGGAAATCGTCGGAAGCGACGATCCAGCGCATGGCGCTGGAGGACGCGCTGACCGGCCTGCCGAACCGCAGCGCGTTCCGCGACCGGCTGAGCGACGCGCTGGCGACCGCGGCGCGGACCGACCGTCTGGTCGGCGTGATGATGCTGGATCTCGACCATTTCAAGAACGTCAACGACACGCTCGGTCACCAGGCCGGCGACTCGCTGCTGTCGCAGGTCGCCGAGCGGCTGACCGCCTCGGTCCGCACCACCGACACGGTGGCCAGGCTGGGCGGCGACGAGTTCGCCGTCATCGTCACCAACGCCGCCAAGGCCGACGGCATCACCATCCTGGCGGAGCGGATCACGGAATCGATCCGCGAGCCGTTCATCATCGCCGGCAACGAGGTGCGCACCGGCACCAGCATCGGCATCACCATCTATCCCAACGACCCGGGCGATCCGGACCAGCTTCTACGCAACGCCGACCTGGCGCTGTACCGCGCCAAGGCCGAGGGGCGCGGCACCTTTCAGCTCTATGACCAGGAGATGCACACCGAGGTCCAGGCCCGCCAGCAGATGGAGGCCGACCTGCGGCAGGCGATGGAGCGCGGCGAGTTCCATCTGGTCTACCAGCCGCAGCTCGATATCCGCTCCGGCCGCATCGTCGGCGTCGAGGCGCTGATCCGCTGGACCCATCCCGAGCATGGCCTGGTCTCGCCCGGCGACTTCATCCCGGTGGCCGAATCCTCGCGGCTGATCATCCCGATCAGCGACTGGGTGCTGCTGACCGCCTGCCGGCAGATGGCCGCCTGGTCCCGGTCGGGCATGTCGGACATCTGCGTCTCGGTGAACATCTCGCCGCTGCATTTCAAGCAGCAGAACCTGGTCGACCAGGTGCGCACGGCCCTGACGATGGCCGACCTGCCGCCGCATAAGCTCGAGCTGGAAATCACCGAGGGCCTGGCCATGGACGAGCGCGTCGACTGCATCGGCATCCTGGGCGGCCTGAAGGACCTGGGCGTCAAACTGTCGATCGACGATTTCGGCACGGGCTATTCGTCGCTGAACCGGCTGAAGGAGTTCCCGGTCGACCGCCTGAAGATCGACCAGTCCTTCGTCCGCGACATCGCCTCGGACTGGGACGACGCGGCGATCAACTCGGCCGTGATCCGCATCGGCCACAGCCTGGATATCCGCGTCATCGCCGAGGGCGTGGAGACGCTGAAGCAGCTCGAATTCCTGGTCGAGCAAGGCTGCGACGAGATCCAGGGCTACTATCTGAGCCGGCCGCTGGCGGCCGAGGCACTGGCCGCGTTCGTGCAGAACCACGATCCGCAACGGCTGCGCTCGGTGATCGCCAAGCGCGCCGCCGGGCCCAGCGTCGCCGAGATTTCCGCGACGCCCGACACGCCCCGGCGCCGACGCGCCCAGAACTAACGTGATGCGCGTCGCTACGGCGCCGGACCGGCAACGCCGCGAGCGGGGTCCCGCCGGTCCGCGCGGGCCGAACGCAACGCGGGCGCGGCCAGCAGTGCCGTCGCCGCGGCGACATAGCCGACGCACATCAGGGCGATCGCCTCGATGCTGACGCCGGCGTCGAGCAGCCAGCCCATGGCGACCGGCGACAGGGCGCTGGCGAACACGGTCAGGGCCGAGGTCACGGCCCGGATCGCCCCCAGATGCCGGACGCCGTAGATCTCGGCCCAGAGCGTGCCGGCGATGGTCATCGAGGCACCGCTGGAGATGCCCGTGGCGACCATGTAGACCGGCACCACGAGGACATGGTCGGCACAGGCCAGCAGCACCAGCGAGGCCGCCATCGGCAGCAGGAAATAGGGCAGCAGGCGCACGGCGCCGCGCCGGTCGATCACCGGCCCGGCGATCAGCGCCGCGACCGTGGTCGCGGCCGAGAACAGCACGAACGCGCCGACGAACCAGGTCAGGTCCCAGCCCTTGGCCGCGACCAGGTGCACCTGATGGAATACGAGGCCGGTGGTGATGAAAGCCGACGCCAGCGTCACCGGCATCAGGAGATAGAAGCGGGGGTCGCGCAGCACGTCGGCCCGCGACCATTGCCGCGCGGCCCCCTCGCCGTCGCCGGCGGCGCGGCGCAGTCGGGCGACATGGGCCCGGTGCCGCGCGGCCTGGCCCTTGAGCAGCCAGAGCACGGCCGGGACCAGCAGCACCGCCAGCGCGATGCCGGTGAACGTCCAGGTCTGGCGCCAGCCGATGGCGGCCACGACCAGCACCGCGCCGACCGGCAGCACGGCCCGGCCGACCGCGTAGCCGAGCTGAGCGACGCTGACGGCGCGGCCGCGCTCGGCCTCGAAATAGCGCGCCATGGTGGTGACCGCGGTATGGCTCATCAGGCCCTGGCAGGTCAGCCGCAGCAGGAAGATCGCCAGCGTCAGCCAGGCCGCGGACGGCACCGCCGAGGTGACGAAGCAGGCAGCCACCAGCCCGGCGCAGGCGAGGCCGGCATACCAGCGCAGGTCGACCTGGTCGATCAGCCGGCCGAGCCAGACCAGGCAGGCGGCGCTGGCCAGCGTCGCCACCGAGTAGACCAGGCCGAAGCCGCCATGGCCGAGCCCGAAGGCGTCGCGGAACTCGGCGCTGAACAGCGAGACGTAGTAGGTCTGGCCGAAGCTCGAGAACATGGTCAGCAGAAAGCCGAACCCGAGCAGGCGCCAGTGCCGCAGGACGAACAGCAGATAGCTCAAACGTCTTTCCTCGACCGGCCCGGAAGACCGGCGCCGGTTGGAACGTTCGCGGGAACGAAGTGGATCGGACTCC
>JANQKO010000013.1 GCA_028281075.1 Alphaproteobacteria bacterium
CAGGCGGCGTCGACCATGGCCCGCTCCAGGCGCCGCCGCGGCTCGAAGATGCCGGGCGTGTCGACGAAGACGATCTGGGCCGCGTCGGGCACGGCGATCGCCGTGATGCGGGCGCGCGTCGTCTGCACCTTGCGGGTGACGATCGACACCTTGGCGCCGACGAACCGGTTGGTCAGCGTCGACTTGCCGGCATTGGGCGCGCCGACGATGGCGACGAATCCACAGCGCGTCGCCGTGGCGGTCTCAGTCATCGGGATCGAGCGTCGCCAGCATGGCGGCGGCGACGGCCTGCTCGGCGGCCCGGCGCGACCTGCCCTCGGCCCGCAGCGGCGGGCGGCCGCCGACCTGGACCTCGACCGTGAACACGGGCTCGTGCGGCGGGCCGGCCTGGGCCACGATCGTATAGGTCGGCGGCCGCATGGCGTCCTTTTGTGCCCATTCCTGCAACCGGGTCTTGGGGTCCTTCATGGCATCGGAGGTGCGGTCCACCCGTTCGGACCAGTGGGCGTCGACGAACGCCTCAGCCGCCGGCAGGCCGCCGTCGAGGAAGAGCGCGCCGATGACCGCTTCCAGCGCGTTCGCCAGGATCGCCGGCTTGGCGCGGCCGCCGCCCTGGCTTTCGCTCTTCGACAGATGCAGAAAGTCGCCGAGCCCGATGGCATGCGCCACCTCGGCGACGGTCTCTTTCCGCACCAGCGCGTTGAACCGGACCGCGAGATCGCCGGCATCGGCGTCGGGAAAGCGGGCGAACAGCCGGTTCGAGACGATCAGTCCCAGCACCCTGTCGCCGAGGAATTCGAGCCGGTCGTAGTCGCGGCCGACCTGTCGCGAGGTATCGACCGAGGGATGCGTCAGGGCCTCGGTCAGCAGCGCCGGCCGTGTGAAGCGGTAGCCCAGAACCCCGCATAGCGCGTCGAGACGCGTGTCAGTCATGCCTACTGGATGCCGTCGAAAATCCGCCCGAAACGGATCGATTGCGGCCACTTCCAGAATTCCCAGATCCGGGCCGAGCCGTCGGTCGAGAAGAACAGGAACTCGGCCCGGCCGACCAGGTTCTCGGCCGGCACATAGCCGACCCCGCCGCGGACGACCCGGCTGTCGATGGAATTGTCGCGGTTGTCGCCCATGGCGAAGAAGTGGCCGGCGGGCACGACGAAGACGTCCGTGTTGTCGGTATCGGTGTTCTGAAACATGTCCAGCGTCATGTATTGCTTGCCGTTCGGCAGCGTCTCGCGGTAGCGCGGGAAGCGGTAGACGTTGCCGCGGGCCTCGCGATAGACGAAATCGTCGACCCGCTCGCGTTTCACCGGCGCGTCGTTGAGATAAAGCACGCCGTTGCGGACCTGGATCCGGTCGCCGGGCAGGCCGATGATCCGCTTGATATAGTCCGTCGAATTGTCCTTCGGCAGCTTGAAGACGGCGACGTCGCCGCGTTGCGGCATGTCCTCGAAGGCGCGGCCGTTGCCGACCGGCGGGCTGAACGGCAGCGAATGGCGGCTGTAGCCGTAGGCGTATTTCGAGACGAACAGATAGTCGCCGACGAGCAGCGTCGGCAGCATGGATTCGGAGGGGATATTGAAGGGTTCGAAGGCCACGGTGCGGATGCCCACCGCGATCAACACGGCGAAGACGACGGTGCGGATGACCTCGCCCACGCTCTCCTTACGTTTCGGTTTGCTCAGCCTCTTTCTCCGCCGCAGAAATGCCGATTCCAGTTTCATGAAAGCTCCCGATCCGTGGCCCGGACCGCGGATATGATGACGAAGGCCTGGGCCCAGGGCGGCTCGTCGGTCAGCGAGACATCGATCTGCGCCGCCATCCCCGGCGGCGTCAGGCCGTTGAGCCGATCCAGGGCACCGTTGGTCAGCACCATGGTCGGCTTGCCCGATTTCAGGTTGCTGACGCCCATGTCGCGCCAGAACACGCCCTGGCGAAAGCCGGTGCCGAGCGCCTTGGAGCAGGCCTCCTTGGCCGCGAACCGGCGGGCATAGGACGGGGCGCGGTTCGCCCGCCGCTCCGAGCGGGCCCGCTCGGTGTCGGTGAAGATGCGCTGAATGAAACGCTCGCCGAACCGATCCAGCGTCCGGGATATGCGGTCGATGCTGATGATGTCGATACCGATGCCGATGATCACCGGCTGCAACGTCGGCGGGACCCGCATCAGGCGGACCGGCTGCCCGTCGCCTCGGCGCGGGCCTGGTCCATCAGGGCCCGCATGCGTTTGATGCTGCTGTCGAGACCGCCGAAGATCGCCTCGCCGACCAGGAAATGGCCGATGTTCAGCTCGACGATCGTCGGGATGGCCGCCACCGGGCCGACATTGCCGTAGGTCAGGCCATGGCCGGCATGGCATTCGAGGCCCAGTTCCGCGGCATAGTCGGCGGCCTCGATCAGGCGGTCGAGCTCGGCCGTCATGTTGTCGTCGCCGCTCTCGGCATACTGGCCGGTATGCAGCTCGACCACCGGTGCGCCGAGCGCCTTGGCGACGGCGAGCTGGACCCGCGAGGGGTCGATGAACAGCGACACACGGATGCCGGCGTCGGAAAGCTGACGGATATAGGGTTCCAGGTGCCGATGACCGGCCGCGGCGTCCAGGCCGCCCTCGGTGGTCACCTCCTCGCGCTTCTCCGGCACCAGGCAGACGGCGTGCGGCTTGTGCCGGAGCGCGATCGCCAGCATCTCCCCGGTCGCCGCCATCTCCAGGTTGAGCGGCAGGTCGATCCGGCTGCTGAGCAGGTTGATATCCTCGTCCGAGATATGCCGGCGGTCCTCGCGCAGATGGGCGGTAATGCCGTCGGCGCCGGCATCGGCGGCCAGGCGGGCGGCGCGGATCGGCTCGGGATGGCGGCCGCCCCGGGCGTTGCGGATCGTCGCCACGTGATCGATGTTGACGCCAAGGCGAAGCTGACGGTTCATGTCCCCTGGCTCCGGTTCGTCGGTTCGGACATCATGCCTCAGATATTTGGCACGTCGCCTCCACCGACACCAGCCATTTTCGCACGCCGCAGCCGGCGCTGATGCCGGGTCTGCTGGTAGCCGGCGATCAGGTAGCGCATCGGAAAGTAGAACACGAACCAGGCGATCACCGCGTTGGGCACGCTGCCGACCAGCATCGGCCAGAGCACGTTCTGCAGCAGCTCGGCCAGTTCCGATCCGGCCGAGATGACATCCAGTTCGCTCTTGTGCTTCAGGCCGAACAGCCACTGCACGCGGTCGCCGATCAGGACCCAGAGCTTCTCGAACAGCCGGGTCAGCGACTCCAGCGGCGGATGGTCGCTGCCGTTGACGCCGAGCATCCAGGCGCCGCAGCGGTGGGTCCAGGCCCAGATGAACGGGAAGGTCCAGGGGTTGCCCACGATCGTGCCGATGGCCGCCGCCAGGATGCTGCAGCGCAGGGCCCATGACATCAGGGCCGACCCGGCCAGATGCAGCCCGACCATCGGCGTGAAGGAGATCGCCGCGCCGAAGGCGAAACCGCCGGCAATGCTGTGCGGCGTGCCGGGCAGGCGGGCGACCCGGTAGCCGATATAGGTGGCGGCCCGGCGGAACCCGCGGCGCGGCCAGACGGAATCGCGAAGCTTGTCGCTTATCGAATGCTTGTTGCGGCGGGCGAACATCGGGCAGCCGTCATCCCAGGGGCGCCGGACCGGCCTTCCGCCGGCGGCCGAAAGTGCGGTGACCCCGAAATTCGTCCCGCGCCGTCATCCCCGGTCGCGTTCGACGGACGATACCGATGGCGTCGCCCGCAGCGCCGCCATGATGTTGGCCAGATGCTTCACGTCCGCTACCTCGATGTCGACCTTCATCTCGAAGAAATCCGGACTTCGGTTGGTGATCCGCAGGTTCGATATGTTGCCCATATTCTTGGCGATAACCGTTGACAAGTTGCTTAAGCTTCCGGGCGCGTTCGCGACGACCGTGCTGATTTGTCCGACATGCAGGCCCGGATTGTCCGGGTCGATCTCCCATTTCACGTCCAGCCACTGCTCCGGCGTGTCGGAATGCGATTCGAGCTGTTCGCAATCGATAGTATGGATCATCACGCCCTTCCCTTTTGTGATGATACCGACAATTCGGTCGCCCGGCAGCGGGTGGCAGCAGGTCGCGTAGTGCACGGCCATGCCCGGGATCAGGCCGCTGATCGGCACGGCGTTGTTGAGATCGCGCCCGCCGCCGTGCCGCCGCAGCCGCGACGGCAGGAGCTGATTGATGGCGCCGATGGCATCCCGGGCGCCCCAGCGGCGCTGCTCGCCGGGAAAGATCCGCGACATCAGCTCCTTGCTGGTCAGGTGGCCGTCGCCCAGCGCGACATAGACGTCGGCCGCCGACTTCGCCTTCAGCACCTTCAGCGCGCCGTCGATGGCCTTCTCGGAGAATTCGTGCCCGGCCTGGCGAAAAGCCTTGTCGGCGATGGCCTCGCCCAACTGGCGGTATTCGTCACGCGCCTGATGGCGGATGAACCGGCGGATCGCCGAGCGCGCCTTGCCGGTGACGACGATGTTCTCCCAAGCCGGATCCGGCGTGCCGGCGTTGGAGCGCAGGATATCGACCTGGTCGCCGTTGGTGAGCCGGGTCCGCAGCGGCATCACGCGGCCGTTCACCCGGGCGCCGACGCAGGTGTCGCCGACCTCGCTGTGCACGGCATAGGCGAAATCGACCGGGGTCGCCCCCCGCGGCAGGGCAATCACGTCACCCTTCGGCGTGAAGCAGAAGACCTGATCCTGGAACATTTCCAGCTTGGTATGCTCGAGAAACTCCTCGGCCGTGCCCTCGTGCTCGAGGATTTCCCGCAGGCCCTGGAGCCAGCGGTACTCGCTGCCGTCGCTGGCGGCCAAGTCCTGCTTGTAGCGCCAATGGGCGGCGACGCCGAGCTCGGCGATATCGTGCATTTCGTGCGTGCGGATCTGGATCTCGATGCGCTGGTTCTCCGGCCCGATCACGGTCGTGTGGATCGAGCGGTAATTGTTGCGCTTCGGCGTCGAGATATAGTCCTTGAAGCGGTCCGGGACCATCGAATACTGACCGTGGACGATGCCCAGCGCCTGGTAGCAGTCCGCCACGTCGTCGACGATGACGCGGAAGGCGACGATGTCGGAGAGCTGCTCGAAGGAGACGTTGTCGCGCTGCATCTTGCGCCAGATCGAGTAGGGCTTCTTCTCCCGTCCCGACACCGTCGCGGCCAGCCCGCCGTCCGTGACCGTCCGCCGCAGCTCCTCGGTGATCCGGGGCACGACGTCGCCGGCCGCGGCGCGCAGGAAGTCGAGGCGTTTCTGCACCGAGGCACGGGCGTCGGGGTGCAGTTCGGCGAACGACAGGTCTTCCAGCTCCTCCTTGATCCGGTGCATGCCGATGCGCTCGGCGAGCGGCGCGTAGATGTCCATGGTCTCGGCCGCGATCCGCGTGCGCTTGCCGGCTTGCAGATGCCGGATCGTCCGCATGTTGTGCAGCCGGTCGGCCAGCTTGACCAGCAGCACCCGGATGTCGTCCGACATCGCCAGCACGAGCTTGCGGAAATTCTCCGCCTGGCTGCTGGCTTCCGAGCGCAGCTCCAGCTTCGACAGCTTGGTCACGCCGTCGACCAGCCTGGCGATCTGCGGGCCGAAGCCGTCCTCGATCTGCGCGTGGGTGGCGACCGTGTCCTCGACCGTGTCGTGCAGCAGCGCCGTCACGATGGTGGCGCAGTCCAGCTTGTAGTCGGTCAGGATGCCGGCGACTTCCAGCGGGTGGGAGAAGTAGGGATCGCCCGAGGCGCGGGTCTGGCTGCCATGCGCCCGCATGGAGAAGACGTAGGCGCGATTCAGCAGCTCCTCGTTGACGTTGGGGTCGTAGGCGGCGACCTTTTCGACCAGTTCGTACTGGCGCATCATCGGCGGCCGGCTCCCATGCCGTCCGGCGGCCCGGCACGCAAACGAAACCGGCGCCGCCCAACACGGCGCCGGTCCGGGTATGGATGCTTATGTCGGTCTGTGTCGGTCCGCTCAGCCGGCCAGATCATCCTCGCCGTCATCCGTGTCTTCGGCCGGCGCGGCGGTGGATGCGCCGCCGGCACCCATCTCGGCTTGCGCCGCCATGCCGACGGCAAGCTGCTGGACCAGCATCTGCGACGACAGGTCGTCGTCCTCGGGCTCGTCGACCTCGACATGCCGCTGCAGGCCGCGGATCACGGTATCGCGCATCTCGTCGGCGGTGATGGTTTCATCGGCGATCTCGCGCAGCGCGATAACGGGGTTCTTGTCGTTGTCCTCGGTGACCGTCGGATGGTCGCCGGCCGAGATCTGGCGGGCGCGGTTCGCCGCCATCAGCACCAACTCGAACCGGTTGGGCACCTTGACGACGCAGTCTTCGACGGTAACGCGGGCCATGCGGAAGTCTCCGAATTTGGAATTGTCAAGAAATTCAAGGCTAACCGCAATAAATAGGCGCTTGTCGTCAGGTTGGCAAGCGCCGGGACGCGCCGTTGTCCGCGTCATCCAACGGCTCGACCCCGTCCCGGTCCGGCAGGGCCGCCAGCATGTCCGAAACGCCGCGCCCGGTCGCCGGATGGCGCCAGTCCGGCGCCACGTCGGCCAGCGGCACCAGGACGAAGGCGCGTTCGGCCAGCCGGGGATGCGGCAGCGTCAAGGCCGGCCGGCCGGCCGAGGCCGGCCAGTCGCCCACCGTCTCGCCATAGGCCAGCAGGTCCAGATCGACCGTGCGGGAGATCTCGCCGGCCGCCCGTCGGCGGCCGAAACGCCGTTCCATGGCCAGCAGGCGCGCGAGCAGCGCCGCCGGCGGCAGGTCGGTGTCCACGGCCGCGACGGCGTTGACGAACCAGGGCGCGTCCACCGCCGGCACCGGCGCCGTCCGATACCAGCGCGACAGCCGCAGCGGACGCAGGGCTTGCGCCGATAGCTGATCGAGCGCGGCGCCGAGGGCGGCTTTCGGCGATGCGAAGCCGGCCGGGGTCAGATTTCCGCCAAGACCGATCAGGATCATCTGTTGTGCGGCCGCTAGTCTTGTTACCGGACGGGTCAACGCATAGATAAGCAGGGACGACGATGCCGACAATTAACGCCGCGCGGGGACGGCGGCTATTGCGCGACGACGGCAAAGCGGATATTCCACAGCGCGAATACTGTATAAGGACTCCATTCAGATGGCATTTTATCCTCACGAGCGTCTGGCGCTGTTCATTGACGGGTCGAACCTCTATGCCGCGGCCCGATCGCTCGGATTTGATATAGATTACAAACGATTGCTGGACGAATTTGCCAAGAAGGGTACGTTGGTCCGGGCCTTTTACTACACCGCCTTGATCGAAGATCAGGAATATTCTCCGATCCGACCGCTGGTCGATTGGCTCGACTATAATGGCTACACGATGGTCACCAAACCGACCAAGGAATTCACCGATTCCTCGGGCCGGCGCAAGATCAAGGGCAACATGGACATCGAGATCGCCGTCGACATCATGGAGATGACCGACAGCGTCGACCATGTGGTGCTGTTCTCCGGCGACGGCGATTTCCGGCGCCTGGTCGAGGCCGTGCAGCGCAAGGGCAAGCGGTTCACGGTGGTCAGCACCGTCCGGTCCTCGCCGCCCATGGTCGCGGACGAGCTTCGGCGGCAGGCCGACAGCTTCCTCGAACTGCAGGACCTCATCCCGTTCATCGGCCGCGATCCCAGCTTCCGCCAGCAGCAGCAGCACGACGGCAACAACGGGCCGGCCGGCGGCGGCGGGTATGCCGAGGACGATTACGACGATTACGAGGACGAATACGACGACGGCGGCAATGTCCGCCGTCAGGCATGAGCGCCGGCGCCGGCGCGGCCCTACCCTCGTCCGACTGCCCGCTCTGCCCGCGCCTCGCCGCCTTTCGCGGCGAGATGCGCGCGCGCGAACCCGACTGGTTCAACGCCCCCGTCCCGTCCTTCGGCGTGCCGTCGGCGCGGCTGCTGATCGTCGGGCTGGCGCCGGGCATGGGCGGCGCGAACCGCACCGGCCGGCCGTTCACCGGCGATTACGCCGGCGACCTGCTGTATGCCACCCTGACGAAATTCGACTTCGCCCGCGGGCGCTACGACAAGCGTCCCGATGACGGCCTGGCGCTGCGCGATTGCCGGATCACCAACGCCGTGCGCTGCCTACCGCCGCAGAACAAGCCGACGGGCGCCGAGATCCGCGCCTGCCGGCCGTTTCTCGCCGCCGAGATCGAGGCCCTGCCCCGGCTTGCGGCGATCCTGGCACTGGGTCGGGTCGCGCACGAGTCCCTATTGACGACGCTGGGCGCGCGCCGCGCGGACCATCCGTTCGCCCATGGCGCCCGGCACGTCCTGCCCGACGGCGCCGCGACGCTTTATGACAGCTATCACTGCTCGCGCTACAACACCAATACGGGCCGTCTGACGGCGGAGATGTTCGAAGCCGTGTTCGCGGCGATCCGGGCCGACCTGGACCGGTCGGCCAGGGCCGGATGCCACTAGTCCGGCCGATGAGGGCGCGACGAAACGGGCGCTATCACCGCCGTGCCGTTGTCATGCCGGCAGTGGCCGGCGTCCATGGGCCGCAACGGCGGGCCCCGCGCTGACCATCAGCCCCGCTCGCGCATCAGGCGCGCCTGGTCGCGCTTCCAGTCGCGGTCCTTGATCGCCGCGCGCTTGTCGTGCTGGCGCTTGCCGCGGGCCAGGCCCAGCAGCACCTTGGCCTTGCCGCGCTCGTTGAAATAGATCTTCAGCGCCACGATCGTCGTGCCGGCCCGCTTGATGCCGCCGGCGAGCTTGTTGATCTCGCGTTTGTGCAGCAGCAGCTTGCGTGGCCGCCGGGTCTCGTGGTTGTAGCGGTTCCCGGCCTTGTACTCCGGGATATAGGCGTTGACCAGGAACAGTTCGCCGTCCTGGTCGGCGGCGTAGCTCTCGCTGATATCGGCCCGGCCTTCGCGCAGCGACTTCACCTCCGTGCCGGCCAGCATGATGCCGGCCTCCAGCGTCTCGTCGATGAAGTAGTTGAAGCGGGCCTTGCGGTTTTCCGCGACGACTTGGTACTCGGCCATTCAGTCCGGTTCAGTCCAGCAGCCCGGCATGGCGCATGGCGTCCTTGACCCGCTCTCGCGCGGCCGGCGTGCCCGGCACCAGCGGCAGGCGCAGCTCGTTCGCGCACAGGCCGAGCAGGCTGACGGCATACTTGGTCATGGTCGGGCTCGGCTCCAGGAACAGCGCGATGTGCAGCGCCATCAGCCGGTCCTGGTATTCCCGCGCCTTGGCGAAATCGCCGGCCAGGCAGGCCTCCTGGAACTCGGCGCAGAGGCGCGGCGCGACGTTCGCGGTAACGGAGATGCAGCCGTCGCCGCCGTGGGCCATGTAGCCGAGCGCGGTCGGGTCCTCGCCCGAAAGCTGTACCCAGTCGCCGGCGATCATCATGCGTTCCCTGCTGGGCCGCGTCAGGTCGGCCGTGGCGTCCTTGACGCCGACGATGCGCGGCAGCTCGGCCAGGCGCGCCATGGTATCGGGGTCGACGCCGACGATCGCCCGGGGCGGGATGTTGTAGACGATGATCGGAATGTCGACCGCGTCGTGGATCGCCTTGAAGTGCTGGTACTGGCCTTCCTGGCTCGGCTTGTTGTAATAGCCGGTGACGTGCAGGACGGCGTCGGCGCCGGCTTCCTTGGCATGCCGGGTCAGCTCGATCGCCTCGATCGTGTTGTTCGAGCCCGCGCCGGCGATCACCGGCACCCGGCCGGCCACCTGCGCGATGACGATCTCGGTGACCCGGTTGTGCTCCTCGTGGCTCAGCGTCGGCGATTCCCCGGTCGTGCCGCAGGGGACGATGCCGTGCGTGCCCTCCTTGAGGTGCCAGTCCACGAGCTTGCGCAGGGCGTCCTCGTCCACCTGGCCATCGCGAAACGGCGTGATGAGGGCG
Source organism: Alphaproteobacteria bacterium (assembly GCA_028281075.1). GTDB lineage: Bacteria > Pseudomonadota > Alphaproteobacteria > JANQKO01. The sequence continues at coordinate 9,896 of JANQKO010000013.1, forward strand.
ACGATCGATCCCCTGAACATGGCGCTCTCCTTAGGGTTAAGGCGATTATAAGCCTTTGCGCGGACCATAGCCCCTGTGTTCCGGCGCGGCAAGCGGCCTTGCCGGCCGCGTCGGGGCGGATGCCGGCTTGCGAGCGGTGCCGGCGCATCGTTAAGATCGGTTAGGGTTCGTGGACAGGGCTGATGAGGGCGACCGCGGTTTTGGTATCGGTTTCGGCTGTGGCGGTCGCCGTGGCGCTGCTTTCGCACGCGCCGGCGCAGGCCGCCTCGCGGGCGCCGGACGTCGAGGACACCGCGCCTGTCCCGCATCTCAGCGACAAGGACAAGTCGGTCTATGTGAAGGCGTTCAAGGCGGCCGAAAAGCGGCGCTGGACGAACGCCCGCCGGGCCGGCGCCGGGGCGGTGAATCCCCTGCCGGCGAAGATCATCGACTGGCTCTATTACCGCGAGCCGCAGAACCGCGCGTCGTTCGGCGAGATCAGCGGCTTCATCGACGCCAATCCGCACTGGCCGGAGCTGCGGCGGCTGCAGCAGCGGGCGGAGGAAGCGTTGTCCGACCGGGTGCCGGACGAGCAGCTCCTGGCCTGGTATGTCGGCCGCCAGCCGCTCAGCCCGTCCGGCCGCGTCCGCCTCGCCGAGGCCATGATCCGCAGCGGCATGCCGGATGTCGGCGAGGAATGGCTACGCTATTCCTGGATCAACGACAACCTGCCGCGGTCGCTGTCGCGCCACGTCTACCAGCGGCACAAGTCCCGCCTGTCCCCGGCGGACCATATCGCCCGCGTCGACCGCCTGCTGTGGGACGGTCGCCGGCAGACCGCCAACCGGCTGCTGTTCCTGCTGCCGCGGGACCAGCGGCTGCTGGCCAGGGCGCGCATGTCCCTGATGGCGCGCGCCGGCGGGGTCGACGACCATATCGCGAAAGTGCCGCCGCACCTGAAGGATCATCCGGGCCTCGCCTACGAGCGCACGCGCTGGCGCCGGCGCAAGGGACTGGACGCCCGCGCGCGCGACATATTGCTGGGGCTGGCCGACGACGTCGGTCCGCGGCCCGACCGCTGGTGGACCGAGCGCCGGATCCAGGTGCGCGAGCTGCTGGCCGACGGCGAGACCCGGACGGCCTACCGTCTTGCCAGCGAGCATGGCCTGGCGCCTGGCGGCGCGCCCTATGCCGAGGCCGAGTGGCTGTCCGGCTGGATCGCCTTGCGCTTCATCGCCCAGCCGGAGCGGGCCTATGCCCACTTCAGCAGCCTCTATTACAACGTCCGGTATCCCGTCAGCCTGTCGCGCGCGGCCTATTGGGCCGGCCGCGCGGCCACGGCGCTGGACCAGGCCGAGAAGGCCGCGCAATGGTACCGCGCGGCGGCGCAGAACCCGACGACCTATTACGGACAGCTCGCGATCGAGGTGCTGGACGAAGTTGAACTCGCCGACAGCCTGCCGGTCGACCCGTCGCCGACGGCGAAGCAGCTCACCGCCTTCGAGGGGCTGGAGCTGGTCCAGGCGGTCCGCGTGCTGAGCGAGCTGGGCCAGGGCCGGCTGCTGCGGCCGTTCATCGTGCATCTGGCCGACAGCACCGGCACGCCGGTCGAGCGGCATCTGGTCGGGCGCCTGGCCGGCGACCTGGGCCATCCGCACCTGTCCGTTCGCGCCGCGAAACGGGCCTCGCGCGACGGCATCACGCTGATCGACGTCGCCTATCCCGTCATCGACCTGCCGAAGGTCGGGCCCGAGAGGGCGCTGCTGCTGGCGATCTCGCGGCAGGAAAGCGAGTTCAACCCCCGGGCCGTCAGCCCGGCCGGCGCCCGTGGCCTGATGCAGCTCATGCCGCGGACCGCGCGCTCGGAAGCCAAGTCGCTGCGGCTGCCCTACAAGCGGGCCAAGCTGACCCGCGATCCCGTCTACAACGTCCGGCTCGGCGCTGCCCATCTCGGCCGCCTGCTGCGGGCCTATGACGGCTCCTACGTCATGGCCGTCGCGGCCTATAACGCGGGCTCGTCCCGGGTGCGCCGCTGGATCCGCGACTTCGGCGATCCACGCCGGCCCGAGATCGACACCATTGACTGGGTCGAGCGGATTCCGATCACCGAGACGCGCAATTACGTGCAGCGGGTTCTTGAGTCCCTGCAGGTCTATCGGCATCGCCTGGACGACGCGCCGGTGCAGATCTCGCTGCTGGCCGACCTGAACCGCACGGCCCTGCAAAAGCCCGGCACCTGAGCGGCTTCCGCGTTGGCGCCCGCCGCAGGCTTGCGATAATCTAATCCGCCCGCCGACGGTTCCGGAGCGCCCGATGTCCCCCGCGCGATTGCAGAATATCCAGGCCTGCGTCTTCGACGCCTACGGCACGCTGTTCGACGTCAACGCGGCGGCCGGCCATTGCAGCGCCGAACTGGGAGACAAATGGCAGCCACTGGCCGAGCTCTGGCGCGGCCGGCAACTGCAATACACCTGGCTGCGCAGCCTGATGGCCGACTATGTCGACTTCTGGCAGATCACCGGCGATGCCCTCGATTTCGCCATGGCCAGCCTGGGCATCGAGGACGCCGCGTTGCGGCAGCGGCTCATGGACCTCTACCTCCAGCTCGACGCCTATCCCGAGGTGCCGGACGTCCTGGCGGCGCTGAAGCGGGCGGGCATGAAGACGGCCGTGCTGTCGAACGGCTCGCCCGGCATGCTGCGGTCGGCGGTCGAGAATGCCGGTATCGCCCGGCATCTCGACGCCGTGATCTCGGTCGATCCGCTGCGTGTCTACAAGCCGTCGGTCGTGGTCTACGCCGAGGTCGAGCGGCAGCTCGGCGTCGCGCCCGCCAGCGTCTCGTTCCAGTCGTCGAATTCCTGGGACGCCCACGGTGCGTCGGCGTTCGGCTTCAAGGTCGTCTGGGTAAACCGTTTCGGCCAGGCCGTGGAACGGTTGCCGGGACGGCCGGACGTGATGCTGGAAACGCTGGATGACCTGCCGGCGGTGGTCGGCGCCGGCTGATGTCGGGGGACGGTTACCGCGAGGGACGCTTTACCTCGCAGGACAATATCGGGATCTATTACCGCGATTACGGCGATCCGCTGTCGCCGGCGACGCCGCTCCTGTGCCTGACCGGCCTGACCCGGAACTCGGCCGACTATCACGATTTCGCCCGGCGCCTGTCGGGCGGGCGGCGCGTGCTGACCATGGATTATCGCGGCCGCGGCCGGTCGGACTACGACCCGAACCATATGAACTACGTGCCGCCGACCTACGTCATGGACATCGTGCACCTGTTGGCGGTGACGAATTGCCACCGGGTGATCGTCATCGGCACGTCGCTGGGCGGCATTCTGGCCATGGTCATGGGCGCGGTGCGGCCGACGGCGCTGGCCGGCGTCGTGCTGAACGATATCGGGCCCGAGATCGACCCGCGCGGCATCGCCCGCATCACCGGCTATGTCGGCACCTCGGTGCCGATCACGACGTTCGACGGCGCGGCCGAGCAGCTCAAGCGGATGTTCGGCCAGGCCTATCCCGACCTCGGGGCCGACGACTGGCGCGCCTATGCCGAACGCACCTTCGTCAATGGCGCGCACGGGCACCTGCGCCTCGACTACGACCTGAACCTGAGCAAGGCGCTGCTGGCGCAGGCCAAGGCGCCGACGGACCTGTGGCCCTATTTCCGGGCGCTGGCGCATGTGCCGCTTCTGGCCATACGCGGCGCGCTGACCGATATCCTGAGCGAGGAAACCTTCGACAGGATGGCGGACGCCCACCCCGGCATGATCCGGGTCGGCGTGCCCAACCGCGGCCACGTGCCGCTGCTGGACGAGCCGGAATGCGTTGCCGCCGTCGACGATTTCCTGGAGCGATACGGCCATGGCGTCCATTAGCGAGGTTCCCGGCATCGACAACGTGGTGGACGCCGCGGCCCGCATCGACGGCGCCGCGGTGCGCACGCCGCTCCTGGAATCGGCGGCGCTGAACGGTCTCGTCGGCGGCCGCCTGCTGATCAAGGCCGAGATGCTGCAGGTCACCGGCTCGTTCAAGTTCCGTGGCGCCTATAACCGCATCAGCCGTCTCGACGCGGCGGCCCGCGCGGCCGGCGTGATCGCCTTTTCCTCGGGCAACCATGCCCAGGGCGTCGCCGCGGCGGCGCATCTGACCGGCGCGCCGGCGGTGATCGTCATGCCGGACGACGCGCCGCGGGTGAAGCGCGAGGGCACCGAGCGCTGGGGCGCCGAGATCGTCACCTATGACCGCCGCGACCACG
>JANQKO010000030.1 GCA_028281075.1 Alphaproteobacteria bacterium
GCCCGCCAGCCGGAGAACAGGAACCGGGCGCTGGCCGTGTGCAGATCGTCGATGGCGCGCAGCAGCCTCGGCATGCCGCACGGCGTCAGGATCAGGCGATGGAAACGGCGGTTGGCCTCTTCCCAGGCATGGACATCCCGGGCGCGGTCGCTGGCGAGGTTGGCTTGCTCGGCCTCGTCGAGAATGGCCCTGGTCAGGTGCGGCGCGGCATTGCGCAGGGCGAGCGCTTCGAGCGCCGCACGCATTTCGGCGACCTCGCGCACCTCGCCCGGCGTAAAACCGGCAACGCGCACGCCGCGCCGGGGCTCGCTTTCAACCAGCCCTTGCGTCTCCAGGCGCCGGAACGCCTCACGCACCGGCACATGGCTGGCGCCGAATTCCTCGGCGATATGGTCCTGACGCAACCGCGCGCCCGCCTCGATCCGGCCGGAGATGATGCGGGCGGCCAGTTCACGGCTGATCCTGACGGCAAGGGGCTCGTCTTTCGCACTCGACATGGAATTATAGATAATCTGCCCGCCGCCCGCCGTCGAGGGCAGCCAATGGTTCAACCGAGTGGATTGTGAAAAGCAGGATCTGGTCTGGGACAGGCGAGCCCCAATACTGTTCATTTAATGATCTGAATGGCTTTGATCGGGTTGAGCGGTGGCGGCGGCGGCTTGCCGCGGGGGCGCAGCGGGAAGCCGCTCATCTTGCGCTTGACGCCGCAGTGGTTGCGCCGGTGGCGTCGCGGCGCGACGCGCTCCTGCAGAATTTCGTCGAGCACCGCCTCATGGAAGTCAGCCCGCATCTCAGGGGGGATGGCGGCCGCGGCGGGCAGCTTACGCCGGACCACGCGGACGGCGTGCAGAAAGGATAGCCTGTCCGGGTCCTCATCGGCCTTGAGCGCCGCTTCATGGATCAGGTTGCGGATGGCGAAGTGCGCCATCAACAGCCCGTAGAACTCCTGACGCACCAAGTCCGGGGTCTTGGAGCGCAGGACGATCCTGGCACCGCGCAGATGTGTCTTCAACTCATCCAGCGCCGTCTCGATCTCCCAGCGCTCATGATAGAGCGCCGCCAGTTCGTCAGCCGGGGCCTGCTCGTGGTCGAGCAGGGTCGTGAGCAGACGATAGATCGGCTCGGCATCGGCGATGCCTTCCAGGCGGTAATCGATCACCCGGACCGCGACCCCATTCGTCTCGCGCCGCCAGTCCCGCTCGGATCGGTAGACATGGCTGAGATAGGAGCCGTCGGGCAATGGCCGCTCTCGCGCCAGGCGCATGTTCTTCTTGATGCGCCAGAGAAGATCGGCGCCGGTGTCCTGCGCCTGCGTCCACAAGGCAAAGCCATAGAACTGCCGGTCCGCCAGGCACAACATGCCCGCCTCGAGACCAGCAAGAACCACTTTCGCCAGAGCCGTCTCGCCCGTCGCGTAAGCCGCCATCTGGCTTGCGAACAGCACGTGCGTGCCATTCTCCACCAGCGAGACGAAGCGGATCTGCGGATAGGCGCTGCTGCCCCGGCTGGCGCCGGGCCGCCCGAAGGCCGCCGCATTCGCGGCTTCGTCCGCGATATCCAGGGTGCTGCCATCCAGGCTCACTAGGCGCCGGCCTGCGTACCACGCGCCCTTGGTCGACAGACCGGCAATCGGCCGCACCACATCGTCGTGCAAGTGACGCATCGGTTCCCAGCCGAGACGCGTGCGCGCCATCAATCATGCCTCCTGCCATAGCCACGGCGACAGGATAACATGCAGGCATCTAAGTGATCAGTATTGGGGCTAGTCGCGTATTGTGTGGCCGTGGTTGAGGGGACCATGTCCTGAACCGAAGCCGGGCGCGGTGCGGATCGCTTTCTGCACATAGTCCCGGCCGCGCGCGATGGCCGCGTGCGGGCCGAGCCCCTGGGCGATGCCGGCGGCGATGGCCGACGCCAGCGTGCAGCCGGTGCCATGGGTATGGGGCGTGTCGATACGCGGCGAGCGGAACACCTCGACGCCGTCGGCCGTGGCCAGGACGTCGCGCACCTCGTCGCCCGGCCGATGGCCACCCTTCATCAGCACCGCCTTCGGTCCGAGCGCGCACAAGGCGCGACCGACGCGTTCCAGATCGTCGTCGGTCTCGATGCGCGCGCCGCTCAGGATCTCGGCTTCCGGCAGGTTGGGGGTCAGCACCGTGGCCGCGCCGATCAGCCTGTCGCGCAGCACGCCGGTGGTGTCCGCATCCAGCAGGCGCGCCCCGCCCTTCGCCACCATCACCGGATCGACGACCAGCGGCACGCCGGCGGCCTTGCGGGCGATGACGTCGGCGACGGCTTCCAGCACTTCCGTCCGGTGCAGCATGCCGGTCTTGATGCAGTCGGCGCCGATATCGTCGAGCACCACCTCCATCTGCCGGCGGACGATGTCGACCGGCACCTCGTGGATGCCATAGACGTCCCGGGTGTCCTGGATGGTCAGCGCCGTGATCGCGGTGGCGGCATAGCCGCCGAGCGCGGTGACCGTCTTGATGTCGGCCTGGATGCCGGCGCCGCCGCCGGAGTCCGAGCCGGCGACGATCAGGACGCGTCCCTTCACTCGGCCGCCTCGGCCGCGCCGGCCTGGCCGATGACCTGGCAGAGCTCGTCGACGATGTTGCCGATCAGCGCCTCGTCCTCGCCCTCCGCCATTACCCGGATCACCGGCTCGGTGCCGGACGGGCGGATCAGGATGCGGCCGGTCTTGCCGAGGCGCCGCTCCTGCGCCGTGATCGCGGCCGCGACGGTGTCGGCGGCGAGCGGTGACTCGCCCTTGTAGCGCACGTTCTTCAACAGTTGCGGCAGCGGCTGGAAGCAGCGGCAGACCTCGCTGACCGGCTTGCCGGCGGCCACGACCAGGGCCAGCACCTGCAGGGCCGCGATCAGCCCGTCGCCGGTGGTACAGAAATCGCTCAGGATGATATGGCCGGACTGCTCGCCGCCGACATTCAAGCCCAGCCGCCGCATGGCCTCCAGCACGTAGCGGTCGCCGACCTGCGTGCGGTGCATCTCCAGACCCAAGCTCTCGAGGAACCGTTCGAGACCCAGGTTCGACATCACCGTGGTGGCGACGCCGCCGCCGTTCAGCTTGCCGGCCCGCAGCCAGTAATCGGCGATCGCGGCCATGAGCTGGTCGCCGTCGACCAGTTGGCCATGCTCGTCCGACAGCACCAGCCGGTCGGCGTCGCCGTCCAGCGCGATGCCGAGATCGGCGCCGTGGGCGACGACCTGCTCGCGCATGAAGTCGGTATGCACCGAGCCGCAGTCGCGGTTGATGTTGAAGCCATCCGGGTTGACGCCGATCGGCACGACCTCGGCTTCCAGCTCCCAGAGCACGGTGGGCGCGACCTTGTAGGCGGCGCCGTTGGCGCAATCGACGACGATCTTCAGGCCGTCGAGCCGCCGGTCCTTGGGGAAGGTGTTCTTGACGAACTCCATGTAGCGGCCGACGGCATCGTCCAGGCGCCGCGCCCGGCCGAGCTTGGGCGCCGGCGCCAGGCTGTCGTCGAGGCCGTTGTCCATGCGCCGCTCGATCTCGAGCTCGATCTCGTCGGACAGCTTGTAGCCGTCCGGCCCGAACAGCTTCAGGCCGTTATCCTCGAACGAATTGTGCGAGGCCGAGACCATCACGCCGAGATCGGCGCGCAGGCTGCGCGTCAGCATGGCCACGGCCGGCGTCGGCATCGGCCCGACCAGCACCACGTCCATGCCGACCGAGGTGAAGCCCGCCGTCAGCGCCGGCTCGATCATGTAGCCCGACAGCCGCGTGTCCTTGCCGATCACGACGCGATGACGGTGGTCGCCGCGAGTGAAGTGGCGGCCGGCGGCCATGCCGACGCGCAGCGCGGTCTCCGCCGTCATCGGCCAGGTATTGGCCGTGCCCCTGATGCCGTCCGTGCCGAAGTATTTACGACCCATACAACATACCCACGCGTATTCGCCGTCGAATCACGGCCGGTCGAAACCTAGCATATGGCGGAAATTCCCGCGCAACGCCCGAGAGACTGTTCGGGAATTGGCCTTGCCAGCCCGCTCCCCCACCCGGCCAACCAACGAGAGTATCCTAGGGGTGGCGGGGTGGGGGAGCGGGCTGGCAAGGCCGATTGCAATAGATTCTAACACGGGCCGCCCGTGACCGCCGCGTGCCAAATCGTCACGGCCTGACGGCTTTCGGCGACGTCATGCACGCGGACGATCTGCGCGCCCTGGGCGAGACCCAGCAGCATGGCGGCGAGCGAGCCGGGTAACCGCGCCGCCGGCCGCGGCTCGCCGCTCAGATGCCCGATAAAGCCCTTGCGCGACACGCCCAGCAGCAGCGGACAGCCCAGGCCGTGGAACAACGCCAGCCCCCGCAGCAGACGCAGATTGTGGGCAAGCGTCTTGCCAAAGCCGATGCCGGGATCGACAATCAGCCGGTCGCGGACAATGCCGGCCGCGACGCAGGCCTCGATGCGGGCGTCGAGAAAATCGTACACGTCGAGCAGGACGTCGTCGTAAACCGGATCGTCCTGCATCGTCGCCGGTTCGCCCCGCGCATGCATCAGCACCACCGGCAGGCCGCTGCCGGCCGCGACGGCGAGGCTGTCGGCGTCGTGGCGCAGCGCGCTGACGTCGTTGATGACGGCGGCGCCATGGGCGACGGCGGCGCGCATGACGGCGGCATGGCGGGTATCGACCGACAATGCCGGCGGCGCCTTGGACAGGCCCGCCAGCACCGGCAAGACCCGTTCGGCCTCGACATCGGCCGGTGTTTCGGCCGCGCCCGGACGCGTCGACTCGCCGCCGATGTCGATCAGGTCGACGCCGGCCTGGACCATCGCCCAGGCATGGTCGATCGCGGCGTCCGTATCCACGAACGCGCCGCCGTCGGAAAAGCTGTCCGGCGTCACGTTCAGCACGCCCATCAGCCTGGGCCGGTCCAAGGTCAGGCCGGCGATATTGGCACGCGGCGCCGTGAGGCGGTCGAGCCAGCGGCGCACCGACGCGTCAAACGGCCCGCCGATGCCGGCCGCCCAGGCCAGGACCGTGTCGACGGCCACCACCAGGTCCACATCGCCCGGCCGCAGCCGGACCCGGAGCCGATCGAAGGCCAGCGGCCCGCCGGCGAGCGGGCGGCGCGCCGGTCCGGCATCGGCCATGGCCACCGGGATCGGTTGCAGATAGAGCCGGGCATGTTCGGGAACGGCGCGCGGCAGGCCGGCCGGCGGTTCGGAAGCCGTCATGGCAGATGCGAGGCCGGCCGGGGCCGGCCGGTCCTCAAGAGCCCGGCTGCGGCTCCGGCTCCATGCCGCCCGGGTTCTCGTTGCCCTTGGGCTTGCCGGACGACGGCACCGAGGTCGTGGCCGTGGTGTCCTCGGGCGGCTCGCTGAGATCCTCGCGCACGATCGTCTCGCCGCGCAGCACGGCGCGAACCTCGTCGCCCGACAGCGTCTCGTATTCCAACAGCGCCTTGGCGACGTTGTGCAGGTCGTCCATGTGTTCCCGCAGCACGTCGCGGGCCCGGCTCTCGGCGCGCTCGATGAGGTCGCGGATCTCCTCGTCGATGATCTGCGCGGTGGCCTCGGAAATATTCTTGCGCTGGGTCACCGAGTGGCCGAGGAAGATCTCCTCGTCGTTCTCGTGATAGCGCAGCGGCCCGAGCTTCTCGCTCATGCCGTATTCGGTGACCATGGCGCGGGCCCAGTTGGTCGCCTGCTGGATATCGTTGCCGGCGCCCGTGGTGACGTTCTCCTTGCCGTAGATCAGCTCCTCGGCGACACGGCCGCCGAAGGCCATGGCCAGCCGCGCCTCGATCTCCATCTTCTTGTGGCTCAGGCGGTCGCGCTCGGGCAGGTTCATGGTCACGCCCAGCGCCCGGCCGCGCGGAATGATCGTCACCTTGTGCAGCGGGTCGTTGCCCGGCACGAACAGGCTGACGAGCGCGTGGCCGGTCTCATGATAGGCGGTCATTTCCTTCTCGTCGTCGGTCATGACCATCGAGCGCCGCTCGGCGCCCATCATCACCTTGTCCTTGGCGGCCTCGAACTCGTTCATGGTGACGACGCGCTTGTTCTTGCGCGCCGCCAGCAGCGCCGCCTCGTTCACCAGGTTGGCGAGATCGGCGCCGGAGAAGCCCGGCGTGCCGCGCGCCACGGTGCGCACGTCGACGTCGGGCGCGATCGGCACCTTGCGCATGTGCACTTTCAGGATCTGCTCGCGGCCGAGAATGTCGGGGTTCGGCACCACGACCTGGCGGTCGAAGCGGCCAGGACGCAGCAGCGCCGGGTCCAGCACGTCGGGCCGGTTCGTCGCCGCGATCAGGATCACGCCGTCGTTGGCCTCGAAGCCGTCCATCTCGACCAACAGCTGGTTCAGCGTCTGCTCGCGCTCGTCGTTGCCGCCGCCCAGGCCGGCGCCGCGGTGGCGGCCGACGGCGTCGATCTCGTCGATGAAGATGATGCAGGGCGCGTACTTCTTGGCCTGCTCGAACATGTCGCGCACGCGGCTGGCGCCGACGCCGACGAACATCTCGACGAAGTCGGAGCCGGAGATGGTGAAGAAC
>JANQKO010000071.1 GCA_028281075.1 Alphaproteobacteria bacterium
GCTAATGAATGGCCAGCCTGCCCGAAAACATGGATGCCTATCGGCCGGCGCTGCGTGGCCGCAAGCATATGGTGTCGGCCGGGCACTACCTGGCGGCGCAAGCCGGTTTCCAGGTGCTGGAGGCTGGCGGCAACGCCATCGACGCCGGGGTCGCGGCCGGCCTGGCGCTGGGCGTGGTGCAGAGCGATCTGGTCAACGTCGCTGGCGTCGCGCCGATCATTCTCTATCTGGCCGAAACCCGCGACGTCGTGACCATCAGCGGCCTCGGCCGCTGGCCCAGGGCGGCCTCGGCCGAGGTCTTTCGCACCCGTCACGGCGGTGGCGTGCCGGCCGGCATCCTGCGCACGGTGGTGCCGGCGGCGCCCGACGCCTGGATCACGGCGCTGCGCCGCTACGGCAGCATGACCTTCGCCGAGGCGGCGGGGCCGGCGATCGCGCTGGCCCGCGACGGTTTCGCCATGTATCCGCTGATGGCCGCGCTGATCGCCGCGCATGCGGACGACTACCGGCGCTGGCCGGCCAATGCCGAGATCTACCTGCCGGGCGGCACGCCACCCGCTGTCGGCGACCTGTTCGTGCAGGCCGATCTGGCGCGTTCGCTGCAGTACATGGCCGACGAGGAAACGGCGGCCGGTGGCGACCGGGACGCGGGCCTGGCGGCGGCGCGTGATGCCTTCTATCGCGGCGACATCGCCCAGACGATCACGCGCTATCACACCCGGAACGGCGGCTGGCTGACAGCGGCGGACATGGCGGATTTCCGTGTCGGCGTCGAGCCGTCGGTGCGGATCGGCTTCGGCGGCGCCCAGGTCCATGCCTGCGGACCCTGGTGCCAGGGGCCGGTGCTGCTGCAATTGCTGCGGCTGTTGGAAGGTGATGACCTCAAGGCGCTGGGCCACAACTCGACGGCCTATATCCACACGCTCACGGAAGCCATCAAGCTGGCCATGGCCGACCGCGAGCGTTTCTACGGCGACCCGGAATTCGTGCCGGTGCCGATCGAGACCCTGCTGTCGCCGGCCTATGCCGGGAAGCGCCGCGCGCTGATCCGCGACGACGTCGCCTGGGCCGGGATGCCGCCGGCGGGTGACGGCACCGACTGGCCTGACTTGAGCGTCGGCGACGCGGCCATGACGGCGCTGGACACGTCCTATGTCTGCGTCGTCGACGGCGCCGGCAACGCCTTCTCGACGACGCCCAGCGACACGGCCTATGACGCGCCGGTGGTGCCCGGCACGGGGCTCTGTCCGTCCTCGCGCGGCTCGCAGTCGCGGGTCGACGCGGACCATCCCGCCGGCGTGGCGCCCGGCAGGCGCCCGCGCCTCACGCCCTGTCCGGCCCTGGCGGTCACGGCCGACGGCGGCGTCATGCCGTTCGGCACGCCCGGCGCCGACGTGCAGTGCCAGGCCATGCTGCAGGCCTTCCTGAACGTTACCGTGTTCGGCATGAACCCCCAGGCCGCGGTCGAGGCGCCGCGCTTCGCCAGCTACGGCTTCCCCGGCTCGTTCGCGCCGCACACCTACCTGCCGGGCCGGCTGAACCTGGAGGGTCGGATCTCCGAGGCCACGGTCGCGGGCCTGCGGCGCCTCGGCCACGACGTGTGCCGCTGGGACGACTGGGAATGGCGCGCCGGCGCGGTCTGTCTGATCGACGGAAAGCCGGACGGCCCGCGCACCGCCGGCGCCGACCCGCGGCGGGCGTGTTATGCATTGGGGTGGTAGGCGGAACTCACGTCGTCGGCCGTAAGCCCTCACCCCAACCCTCTCCCGCAAGCGGGAGAGGGAGCCGCCACTGCTGCGGTTTGTGGCCCCTCTCCCGCTTGCGGGGGTGGACGTATACGTCCAACGGAGGGACCCGCGCGCTGCTAAGCGCGTGGGAGGGTGAGGGCTGCGGCGTCTCAGTCCCGCTCCGACTCCCCCGGAACCAGCACGACCCCCTCCATCAGCCTTCGCTGCGTGCGGATCACCTCGACGCTGTCGGCCCGCCAGTCGGGGACCTGGCGCACGCTCGCCGTCACCTCGATGAGGCCGGAGGGATGGGCGATGGCGAGGTCGCCGTCGACGGCGCCTCGGAATTCGGCGACGACGCTGCCGTCGATGCGGGCGGCGACGGCGAGGCAGAGGGCGCCGGTCAGCGGCAGGGCGCGGTGGATGCGGCCCATGGACAGCATGCGGGCGGTAAGGTGCATGGCATCGGGCGTGAGCGTGTCGCCGGCGAGGGTTTGCGCCTGTGCCGGACCGGCGATCAGGCCGAGCTTCGGCACGCTCCGGGTCTCGGGCGGAATGTCCATGGCCGTCGCGGCGGCCAGGCGGATCGCGCCGAGGCGCCGCATCAGGTCGGCATCGGCCTCGAGCGCGTCCGGCGGCTCGGTGCCGGCGAGACCGGCGTCGCCGGCGGCGATGAAGACCATGGCCGTGGTGGCGTCGACCAGCGACGCCCGGATGCGGCCGACATCGGGCACGTCCAGCGTGTCGACCACGTTACCCGTGGGCAGCAGGCGGCCGGTGACGGCGCCGCCGGGCTGGTCGAAGCCGAGGCGGACCGGCGCCGCCGTGCCGGCGACGCCCGGCAGCGCCGTGTCGCCCTCGGTGACGGCGAGGCCGCCGCGCACCGCGAAGCGCGACCGGATCATCTTGCCGGTGTTGGTGTTGTGCAGCGTCAGCACGGCCATGCCGTCGGCCGCCGGCACCAACTTCTCGTCGACCGCGAACGGCCCGACGGCCGACGTCAGGTTGCCGCAATTGCTGTCATAGTCGACCAGCGCCGCGTCGACCGCGACCTGGCCGAAGGTATAGTCGACATCGGCGTCCTCGCGGCTCGGCGGCGCGACGACGACCACCTTGCTGAGCGAGGAGACGCCGCCGCCCATGCCGTCGAGCTGGCGGCCGTTCGGATCGGGGCTGCCGATGGCCGCCAGGAACAGCGCGTCGCGAGCGGACGCATCGGCGGGCAGGTCGGCGGCGCGGAAGAACAGGCCCTTGCTGGTGCCGCCGCGGATGAAGGCGGCCGGAATCCGGCGCTGGCTCATGGCTCGAGCTCGAAATCGGCGATCGACTGGTCGAACTGGCCGTATTCGTCGTAGCCGATGAGCTGGTAGAAGCGCTTGCGCGTCATCAGCCGGTCGATGATTTGTGTCTGGTCGCCGTCGGCCGCGACCTGGCGCAGGCCGTCTTCGACCGCGCGCATGGCAAGCCGGAAGGCCGTCGCCGGATAGATCACCATGTTGTAGCCGAGGTCGCGCAAGGCCGCGGCGCTCAACAGCTTCGACTTGCCGAACTCGGTCATGTTGGCCAGCAGCGGCACGTCGACGGCGTCGCGAAAGGCGGCGAACTCGGCCTCGTCCGCCATGGCTTCGGGAAAGATGGCGTCGGCGCCGGCGTCGACATAGGCCTTGGCCCGGGCGATGGCCGCGTCCATGCCCTCGACCGCGCGCGCGTCCGTGCGGGCCATGATCAGGAAGTCGGGATCGCGGCGCGCGCCGACGGCGGCGCGGATCTTCTCGACCATGGCCGTCGGCTCGACCAGCGCCTTGTTGTCCAGATGGCCGCAGCGTTTCGGGTTGATCTGGTCTTCCAGGTGGAAGCCGGCGAGGCCAGCGTCCTCCAGCTCCTGCATGGTGCGGGCGACGTTGACCGTCTCGCCATAGCCGGTATCGATGTCGATCAGCGTCGGCAAGGCTGTCACGCGGCTGATCGCGCCGCCGCGGGATGCGGCCTCGCTCAACGTCACGAGGCCGATGTCCGGCAGGCCGAGATCTGCCGACAGCATCGAGCTGCCGAGATAGACGCCGTCGAAGCCGATTTCCTCGATCAACTGTGCGACGACGGGCGAGAAGGCGCCGGCGAAGCGCAGCAGGCCGCCTTGGCTGAGCGCCGTGCGCAGGTCGGCGCGTTTGG
>JANQKO010000074.1 GCA_028281075.1 Alphaproteobacteria bacterium
GGCAGCGGAATGCCGGCCACCGTCGAATAGCGCACCAGCGGCACCATGGTGTCGCCATGGCCGCCCAGCACGAAGGCGGTCACGTCCTCGACCGAGACGCCGAACTCCTCGGCCAGGAAGTAGCGGAAGCGGGCGCTGTCCAGCACGCCGGCCATGCCGACCACGCGGTTCGCCGGCAGACCGGTGACCTGGCGCAGGACCCAGACCATGGCGTCGAGCGGATTGGTGATGCAGATGACGAAGGCGTTCGGCGCATAGCGCTTGATGCCGGCGCCGACCTGACCCATGACCTTGATGTTGATGCCGAGGAGGTCGTCGCGGCTCATGCCCGGCTTGCGGGCGACGCCGGCGGTGACGATGACGACGTCGGCGCCCTTGATGTCGGCGTATTTCTGCGTGCCGGTCATCTCGGCGTCGAAGCCGTCGACCGGCGACGACTCGGCGAGGTCGAGGCTCTTGCCTTGCGGCAGACCCTCGACGATGTCGAACATGACGACGTCGCCGAGCTCCTTCAAGCCGATGAGATGCGCCAGCGTGCCGCCGATGTTGCCACCGCCGATGAGTGCAATCTTGTTGCGAGCCATGAATGCTTTCCGTTGTTCGTTGTCTCTGGGCGGACGCCCGTGTCGGCAGGGCTCCGAACCGGTTGGTGTCCTAGCGCGATTTCTCCGCCGTCGCAAGGGAACGCGCCTGAATCCTATCGTGGCGCGGCGAGATATTCCGATGACTGCATTTCGATCAGGCGCGAGGCGGTGCGCGCGAACTCGAACGTGCCGTCGCCCTTGAGGTAGAGCGCGTCCGGCGCCGCCGCGGCGCTGCAGATCAGGCGGTTGTGATTGTCGTACAGGACATCGATCAGCATCACCAGCCGCCGCGCCTCGTTGCGCCGTTCCGGGCCGAGCACGGGTATGTCGGCGACGATGAGCGTGTGATAGCGCTCGGCCAGCGCCAGATAGTCGATCGGCCCGAGCGGCCGCGCGCACAGCTCCTCGAACGTGAACCGGGCGACGCCGTGGGCCTGCTGGCGGATATGCAGTTGCCGGCCCTTGACCTCGACCACGTCGGGCGTGCCGACGGCGTTGTCGGTCAGGTTCTCGAAGGCGAGGTCCAGTTCGCGCGCCGCCGCGTCGTCGAGCGGCGAATGGTAGACCGGATGACCGGCAAGCCGCGCCAGGCGGTAGTCGGTGCCGCCGTCGAGATGCAGGATATCGAGCTGCTGCTTCATCAGCGCGATGAACGGCAGGAAAAGCTGCCGGTTGAGGCCGCCCTTGTAGAGATCGTCCGGCTCGCGGTTCGAGGTGGCGACGACGATCACGCCGAGCTCGAACAGTTGCGTGAACAGGCGGCCGAGGATCATGGCGTCGGCGACGTCGCGCACCTCGAACTCGTCGAAGCACAGCAGCCAGGCGTCGGCCGCCAGGTCGCGGGCGACCGGCGGGATCGGATCGTCGCCATCACGCCGGTCCGGCGGCGTCTTGCGGAAGCTGTGGATGCGGTCGTGCACGTCCAGCATGAAGCCGTGGAAATGCGCCCGCCGCTTGCGGCCCACGTCGACGGTCTCGAAGAACAGGTCCATGACCATGGTTTTGCCGCGGCCGACGCCGCCATAGAGATAGAGGCCCTGCGGCGGCGGCCGGCGCTTGCGCAGCCGCAGCCGTTCGCGCCAGCCCCCGTCGCGGCGCGGCGCGTAGCCGGCCAGCGCGCCATGCAGCGCGTCCAGCTTCTCGATCGCGCTCAACTGAATCGGATCGGGTTCGACGACGCCGTCCTCGCGCAGGCGTTCATAAGCCTGCAGCGGCGTCGCGCCGTTGACAGCCGTCATGGAATTCACGAAAGGACGTCAGCTCACCGTTGGCATGTTGAAATCGGCGCCGGCGCGGATGCCGGCCGGCCAGCGCGACGTCACGGTCTTGATCCTGGTGTAGAACCGCACGCCATCCGGGCCGTGCTGGTTCATATCGCCAAACGCCGAGCGTTTCCAGCCACCGAAGCTGTAGAACGACAGCGGCACCGGGATCGGCACGTTGACGCCGACCATGCCGACCTGGACACGGTCGGTGAACTCGCGCGCCGCGTCGCCGTCGCGGGTAAAGATGGCGACGCCGTTGCCGAACTCGTGCTCGTTCGGCAGGCGCAGCGCCGCGTCGAAATCGGGCGCCCGCACCATGGACAGCACCGGCCCGAAAATCTCTTCCCGGTAGATGCGCATGTCGGGTGTCACGTGGTCGAACAGGCAGCCGCCCATGAAATGGCCGTTCTCGTAGCCCTGCAACCCGAAGCCGCGGCCGTCGACGACGAGGTCGGCGCCTTCCCGGACACCGAGATCGACATAGCCCCTGACCTTCTCCAGATGCTCGCGCGTGACCAGCGGGCCCATCTCGGATTCCGGGTCGAGCGAGGGGCCGACCTTCAAGGCCTCGACACGCGGCTTCAGGCGCTCGACAAGCCGCTCGCCGGCGTCGCCGACGGCGACGGCAACCGAGACCGCCATGCAGCGCTCGCCGGCCGAGCCATAGGCCGCGCCCATCAGCGCGTCGACGGCCTGGTCCATGTCGGCGTCCGGCATCACCACCATGTGGTTCTTGGCCCCGCCCATGGCTTGCACGCGCTTGCCGTGCGACGCGGCGCGCTCGTAGACATATTGCGCGATCGGCGTCGAGCCGACGAAGCTGATGGCCTGGACGTCGGGGTGCTCGATCAGCGCGTCGACCGCGACCTTGTCGCCGTTGACGACGTTCAGCACGCCTTCCGGCGCGCCCGCTTCCAGCATCAGCTCGGCCAGGCGCAACGGCACCGAGGGGTCCTTTTCCGACGGCTTCAGGATAAAGGGACAGCCACAGGCGACGGCGACGCCGAACATCCACATCGGCACCATGGCCGGGAAATTGAACGGCGTGATGCCGGCGACCACGCCCAGCGGCTGGCGCATGGAATAGAGGTCGATGCCGCGGCTGACGCCGGCGGAATACTCGCCCTTCATCAGGTGCGGGATGCCGCAGGCGAACTCGACCACCTCGAGCCCGCGCTGAATCGAGCCCTTGGCGTCGCTCAGCACCTTGCCGTGCTCGTTCGACAGCATGGTCGCCAGCGCGTCCATGTTCTGCTCGATCAGCGCCTTGAAGCGGAACATCACGCGGGCCCGCATGACGGGCGAGGCGCCGGCCCATTCGGGCAACACGCTCACCGCCGAGGCCACCGCGGCGGCGACCTCGTCGGCCGTCGCCAGCGGCAGGCTGCCGCTCTGCTCGCCCGTGGTCGGATTGAACACGGGCGAAAACCGCCCGCTGGTGCCCGCGACCTTCTGCCCGTGAATGTAGTGGTGCAGTTCCGTGCTCATGGTTCGGCCGTCCTCCGGCGCTGCCCGCGTCCGTTCGATTCGCCCGCACTAAACCGCGCGGACCGGCCGGGCGCAAGCCACTATTCGGCCGCCTGCCCACCCTGGTTCGGCCGGCCGAAGGCGGCCTCCATCTCGCGGCGCACGCGCACGGCCGCGCTGCTCTCGTCGACGTCGACGTCGGCCCAGCGGAGTTGCGCGCCCTCGGCGATGTCGCGTTTCAGCGTCACGTCATGGGCCAGGCCCAACGGCAGGCCGCCCAGCTCCAGCGACGCGGCTGCCGGCATCTGCTTGCCCCAGACGCAGAAGCCGCCCTCGCCGTCCAGCACCTCGCCGGCCTTCAGCGGCCGTTTCGCGGTGGCGATAACGTCGGCGCGGAAACCGGTGGGCGCGCCCGTCGGCTCGCCGCGCAACGCGGCCGAGGCCACCGAGATGCCGAGCTCCAGGCCGATCAGGTGCGTCGGCCGGTAGAGCGCCGAGAACCTGAACGTCGAATCCGGCAGCATGGTGTATTCCTCGAAGCAGTAGCGGACATAGTCCGCGTCCGCCTCGACCACCACATAGGTGCCGACCTGCAGATGGTTGCGGATCGGGCTCATGTCGCGGTTGATCGACGAGACCACCTCGGTGGTGCCGGCATGGCTGACGGTGCCGCCATCGGCCTGGGGCTTGCAGATCTCGGCCAGCTCGTCGAACGAGGCCGGCGGGAAGTTCAGGCCGCCCGGCTGCGGCGTTAGGCCGGTGGCGTTGCAGACCGCCGACATCTCGATGCCCGACTTGGTGCCGTCGATGAAGCTGTTGAACATCTTCGGGTTCAGGCCGCCGCGTTTCACCACGTCCAGATCCCAGCCGAAATTGTTCCAGACCGTGTCCGGCGTCGACTGGTGGAACGTGGGATGGTAGCGCGTGCCCTTGCCGGCGCAGGTGACCTTGAAGCCGGCGGCGCGGGCCCAGTCCACATGCTCGCAGATCAGCGCCGGCTGGTCGCCATAGGCGAGGCTGTAGACGACGCCGGCCTGCTCGGCCTTGCGCGCCAGCAGCGGCCCGGCGACGACGTCGGCCTCGACGTTGACCATGATGACGTGCCGGCCGTTCTCGATGCCCATCAGGCAATGCCGGATGCCGGCGCCCGGATCGCCGGTGGCGTCGATCAGCACCTCAAGCCCGTCGGCCTTGATCAGGGCCTCGGAATCGTCGGTGATGAAGGTGGCGCCCGTGGCGCGGGCGTCGTCGAACGAGGTGGCCGCGAACCGGGCATCGTCCCAGCCGGTCTTGCGCAAGGCCGCCCTGGCGTTGTCGGGGTCGAGGTCGGCAATGCCGTAGATGTGGATGCCGTCGGTGGTCCGGGCCTGGGCCAGATACATGGCGCCGAACTTGCCGGCGCCAATCAGGCCGACGCGGACCGGATTGCCGGCCTCGGCCCGGGCCAGCAGCATCTTATGCAGGTTCATCTCGACGTCCTCCCAATATCCCAATTCGGCCGGCAACCTATCATGGCCGATGGCGCGAGACCATTTATCGGCGCTTCAGTGGCGGCAGGCGGAGCGCGACGGCGATGCCGGCGAGCGCGCAACCCCCGGCGATCAGAAAGGCAAGCGTATAGGCGCCGGTGCGGTCGAAGATCACGCCGGCGAGCCAGGGCGCGCTCAAGCCCGCCACGCCCCAGGCCGACAGCAGCGGCCCGAAGTAGCGGCCGAAGCTCTCGGCCCCGAAATAGAGCGACAGGCAGGCGGGATAGACGGCCGAGGCGGCGCCGTAGGAAAGGCCGAGCAGGGCCAGCGCCGCCACCGCGGTCGACGCGCCGGGCCAGACCAGCAGCAGGGCGAGCCCGGCCAGGCCGCAGGCATGGGCGGCCGCGGCCACCTGTCCCGGCGGCCGGTGGTCGCTGAGCCAGCCGGCGCCCAGCCGGCCGCCGGCATTGCCGATATTGATCAGCACCGTGCCCAGCACCGCGAGCGCCGCGACACCGCCGTAATGGCTGACGATGGCGGCGGCATGGCCGATCGCCATCACCCCGGCCGCGGCGGCCAGGAAGAAACCGGCCCAGAGGAACGGAAACACGCCCGGGCCCGTGCCGGCCGCCCGTCGGACCCACCGCGCCAGGCCGGGCAGGGCAATGCCGCTCGCCGCCGTCAGCCCGGCCGCCGCCAGGCCGACCACGACGAACGCCGCGGCCAGCGCCAGGAACGTGCCGCGGACACCCATCGCCTCGATGGCCCAGGCGAGGATGACGGTGGCGAGGATCGATCCGACGGCGAAGGCAGCGATGCCGGCGCCGGTGGCGAGCCCACGCCGGTCCGGCAGGGCCAGGTTCACGAGCTGCAGGGTGGTGCAATAGGCGAAGCCCGAGCCGAACCCGAACAGCAGGCCATAGCCCAGGACCAGCGCCCAGAGACCGCCCGTCGAGGCCGCCAGCAACAGGCCGGCGGCGCAGCTCGCCGCGGCGGCGGCGATCAGCAGGGCCGGCCGGACGAACCGGTAGGTATAGGGCGCGACCACGCCGCCGATGGCGAAGAAGATGAAGGCCGTGGCGAACACGGCGCTGGACTGCGCCCGCATGACGCCGAGCTCGCGCTCGACCGGCAGCACGAAGATGCTCCAGGCGTAGAGCGAGCCCAGCATGGCGTTGAGCGACAGCGCGGCCAGGACGGCCGGCACCGGCCGCGCACCGCGCTCGACCGCCAGCGCCCCCCTCAAGACGCCGCCGCCTGACCGGCCGGCGACGTCTTG
>JANQKO010000091.1 GCA_028281075.1 Alphaproteobacteria bacterium
CGGGAATTCGACCGCATGGTGGAATCGCTGCAGAACTCGGCCCGCACCATGCGCCGGTCGGCGGAAGACAACGCGCATGCCTTCAAGACGCCGATCGCCATCATGCGCCAGAGCCTGGAGCCGCTCGAACGTTCGATCCGCTGGGACGACGGCCGCGGGCGGCGGGCGCTGCAGATGATGGGCCAGGCGCTCGACCGGCTGGACCACCTGGTGTCGTTCGCCCGGCGGCTGGACGAGACCGAGGCCGAACTGGTGGTGCCGCCGCGCCAGCGGGTCGACCTGTCGTTGTCGCTCGACCGGCTGCTGACCGGCTATGCCGAGTTCATCAACGGCCGGGCCATCGTCATCGACCGGGCGCTGGAGAGCGATGTCCACGTCACCGCCGGCGAGGAGCTGCTGGAGACCGTGGTCGAGAACGTCATGGACAACGCGCTTAGCTTCACGCCCGACGGCGGCGTCGTGAAGGTGGCGCTCAGCCGCAACGGCAAGAACGTGCGCCTGTGCGTCGAGGATACCGGTCCGGGCGTGCCGGATGCCGACCTGGACCGGATTTTCGACCGCTATTTCTCCAGCCGCGAGCGGGCGCCGTGCCGGCCCAGCGGCGAGGACGACGACCATATGGGCATCGGGCTCTGGATCGTGCGGCGCAACGTCGAGGCGATCGGCGGCAAGGTGGTGGCCGAGAACCGCGAGACGAACGGCCTGCGGATCACCGTGACCCTGCCGACCGCGGCCTGAACCGCAACCGCCATGGCCAGGGCGCCGGGCGATCGGCTATGCTGCGCCGCAATCCCACGGGGGGCCGCGCGCGGTCCGGCAGCATTTCGAGGAACGTCCATGCAGAACCTGTTCGACCTGACCGGCAAGGTCGCCATCGTCACCGGCTCGACCAAGGGCATCGGCAAGGCGATCGCCGCCGCGCTCGCCGCGCACGGCGCCAAGGTCGTGATTTCCAGCCGCAAGGCCGATGCCTGCGACCAGGTCGCCGGCGAGATCGCCGCCGCCGGCGGCGAGGTCATCGCCGTTCCCTGCAACGTGTCGCACAAGGACCAGCTCCAGGCCCTGGTCGACCGGACCCGGGCCGCCTGGGGCCGGATCGACATCCTGGTCTGCAACGCCGCCGTCAATCCCTATTACGGCTCGTCGCTGGACATCCCCGACGACGCCTTCGAGAAGGTCATGGGCGTCAACATCCAGGCCAATACCTGGCTCTGCAACATGGTGATTCCGGAGATGCGCGAGCGCAAGGACGGCGCCATCATCATCGTCTCGTCGATCGGCGGCCTGAAGGGCAGCCCGGTGATCGGCGCCTATTGCATCTCCAAGGCGGCCGACATGCAGATCGCCCGCAACCTGGCGGTCGAGTTCTCGCCCGACAACATCCGCGTCAACTGCATCGCGCCGGGCCTGGTGAAGACCGACTTCGCCCGCGCCCTGTGGGAGAACCCGGATGCCGCCAGCGCGCGCATCCAGCAGACGCCGCTCAGGCGGCTGGGCGAGCCCGAGGACATCGCCGGCGCCGCCGTCTACCTCGCCTCGCCGGCCGGCGCCTGGACCACGGGCCAGACGCTGGTGGTCGATGGCGGGGTGACCATCGGCGGCGGCTGACGGTGGCCGCCCCGGCGAGAGGCCCCATGCAACAGGTTCGCAACAAGCGCGGCATCGTCGACCGGCGGGCGCTCGCGGCGCGGATCGAGCATCTGGCCGAGGACGCGGCGCCCGATTCGGCCGAGTTGCGGGCGGCCGTGCTGGCGGCGCTGAAGGCGGCCCTGCAACACGGCCGCGACGAGGTGCGCGGCCGCCTGGAGGCGGGCGCGTCGGGCAACGACGTCGTGCGCGGCAACTGTTTCCTGATCGACCAGCTCGTCCGGGTGCTCTACGACTTCACCACCCAGATCGTCTTCCGCGTGACCAATCCGACGGCCGGCGAGCGGCTGGGCCTGGTCGCGGTCGGCGGCTACGGACGCGGCGAGCTGGCGCCGTTCTCCGACAGCGACCTGCTGTTCCTGCTGCCCTACAAGCAGACGCCCTGGGGCGAGCAGGTGGTCGAGTTCGTGCTCTACATGCTCTGGGACATGGGACTGAAGGTCGGCCACGCGACCCGGTCGGTCGACGAGTGCATGGGGCAGGCCCGGAAGGACCTGACGATCTGCACCAGCCTGCTGGAAAGCCGCTATGTCTGGGGCGACCAGGCACTCTACCTGGAGCTGAAGGAACGCTTCGAGCGGGACATCCTGTCGCGCGGCGAGGCCGATTTCGTCGAGGCCAAGCTGGCCGAGCGCGACGGCCGGCATCAGCGCCTGGGCGACTCGCGCTACGTGCTGGAGCCGAACATCAAGGACGGCAAGGGCGGCCTGCGCGATCTGCACACGCTGTTCTGGATCGCGAAATACGTCTACCGCATCGGCGAGGTCGGCGAGCTGGTCGGGCGCGGCGTGCTGACCGCGCGCGAGCACCGCAACTTCGCCAAGGCCGAGGGCTTCCTGCGCACGGTGCGCTGCCACCTGCACTATCTGGCCGGCCGGGCCGAGGAGCGCCTGACCTTCGACCTGCAGGCCGAAATCGCCGCCCGGCTGGGCTACACCGATCATGCCGGCACGCGTGGCGTCGAACGGTTCATGAAGCACTATTTCCTCTACGCCAAGAATGTCGGCGACCTGACCCGGATCTTCTGCGCCGCCATCGAGGAGCAGCACAAGCGGAAGAAGCGCCTGCGGTTTCCGCGCCTGGGCCTGCGCCGGCGCGAGATCGGCGGTTTCCTGGTCGAGGGCGACCGCCTGAACATCCTTCGGGCCGACGATTTCAAGCGCCAGCCGGTGAAGCTGATCCGGCTGTTCCATGTCGCGCACGAGCGCGGTCTCGACATCCATCCCGGCGCGCTGCGGCAGATCACCCGCGACCTGCGCCTGATCGACGCCGGCTTGCGCAAGGACCCGGAGGCGAACCGGCTGTTCATGGAGATCCTGGCGTCCAGGCGGGACCCCGAGACCACGCTGCGCCGCATGAACGAGGCCGGCGTGTTCGGCCGCTTCGTGCCCGATTTCGGCCGCGTCGTGGCGCAGATGCAGCACGACATGTATCACGTCTATACCGTCGACGAGCACACGATCCGGGCCATCGGCATCCTGGCCAAGATCGAGAACGGCGCCTATGCCGAGGACCATCCGCTGTCGGCCGACATCATCCACAAGGTGCTGTCCCGCCGGGTGCTGTATCTGGCCGTGCTGCTGCACGACATCGCCAAGGGCCGCGGCGGCGACCATTCGATCCTGGGCGCCGAGGTGGCCGAGCGCCTGGGCCCCCGGCTGGGCCTGGAGCCGGCCGAGACCGAAACCGTCGCCTGGCTGGTCCGCTATCACCTGGCCATGAGCTCGACCTGCTTCAAGCGCGACCTGGAAGACCCGAAGACGATCGCGGATTTCGTCGAGCTGGTGCAGAGCCCGGAACGCCTGCGCCTGCTGCTGGTGCTGACCGTCGCCGATATCCGCGCCGTCGGGCCGGGCGTCTGGAACGGCTGGAAGGGCCAGCTTCTGCGCGATCTCTACCACAAGGCCGAGGAGCGCATGCTGGGCGGCGACGCCACGGTCGGGCGCGCCGAGCGCATCGCGCGCGTCAAGGCCGAGCTGGCCGGGCGCCTGACCGACTGGACGGCGGCGGAGGTCGAGCGGCATCTGGCGCTCGGCCCCGAGGCTTTCTGGCTCTCGGCCGACGCCGAGACGCACGAGCGCTGGGCGCGCCTGATGCGCGAGGCCGCGCGCAACGACGTGGCGCTCAGCATCGATACGCGCGTGCATTCCTTCCGGGCCGTGACCGAGGTGACGGTCCTGACGCCGGATCATCCCGGCCTGTTCTCGCGCCTGGCCGGCGCCATGGCGGTCAGCGGCGCCTCCATCGTCGACGCGCGCATATTGACCACCAGCGACGGCATGGCGCTGGATGTGTTCTGGCTGCAGGACGCCGACGGCGGCGCCTTCGACCGGTCGGACCGGCTGGCGCGCATGTCGACCAGCATCCGCCGCGCGCTGAACGGCGATATCCGCATCCGCGAGACGCTGGCCGACCGGCGCGGCAAGCTGCCGGCGCGGGCCGACGTCTTCACCGTCGAGCCGCAGGTGCTGGTCGACAACAACGCGTCAAACACGCATACCGTGATCGAGGTGAACGGCCGCGACCGTCCCGGCCTGCTGCACGAACTGACGCGGGCGTTCTATGACGTCTCCTTGAGCATCGGCCAGGCCCGCATCGCGACCTACGGCGAGCGGGCGGTCGACGTGTTCTACGTCAAGGACCTGTTCGGCCTGAAGGTCACCAACGGCAACAAGCTGCGCGCCGTCCGCAAGCGGCTGCTGGCCGCCTTGGAAGACCCGAACCAGGCGGCGAAGCCGGCGCGGCCGAAACGCGCCCGCGCCGCCGCGCCGGCCCGGCCGACGTCCGCGGCGGCCGAATAGCGCCGGCCGCCTTTCGTCGGCCACGGTTTTCCGCTATCACGCCGCGCATGGCGCTTGTCCGGTCCGTCGCCACCGTCGGCGGCTATACAATGATCAGCCGCGTGCTGGGGTTCGCGCGGGATATCCTGATCGCCGCGACGCTGGGCGCCGGACCCGTGGCCGACGCTTTCTTCGTCGCCTTCAAGCTGCCGAACTTCTTTCGCCGGCTGTTCGCCGAGGGCGCCTTCAACGCCGGCTTCGTGCCGCTGTTCTCGGGCCTGCTGACGACCGACGGCCGGGCCCGCGCCGTGGCCTTCGCCGAGCAGGCGCTCGCCGTGCTGCTGGCGGCCCTGCTGCTGTTCGTGTCGCTGTTCCAGATCGCCATGCCCTGGCTGATGCAGGTCCTGGCGCCCGGCTTCGCCGACGACCCGGCGAAGTTCGATCTCGCCGTCCTGTTCACCCGCCTGACCTTTCCCTACCTGCTGTTCATCAGCCTGGTGTCGCTGCTGGGCGGGGTGCTGAACTCGCTGCAGCGCTTCGCCGCGGTGGCGGCGACGCCGATCCTGCTGAATGTCTGCCTGATCGCCGCGATCACCGTCGGCGCCGGGTTCACGCCGACGCCGGGCCACGCGCTGAGCTGGGGCGTGGCCGCGGCGGGGGGCGCGCAGTTCGTCTGGCTGCTGCTGGCGCTCGGGCGCGAGGGCATCGCCCCACGGCTGCGCTGGCCGCGGCTGACGCCTGGCGTGCGCGAGTTGCTGCGGCTGATGCTGCCGGCCGCGATCGGCGCCGGCGTGGTGCAGATCAACCTGGTCGTCGACATCATTCTGGCCTCGCTGCTGCCGGACGGGTCGGTGTCGTACCTGTTCTATGCCGACCGCCTGAACCAGCTTCCGATCGGCGTCGTCGGCGTCGCCGTCGGCACGGCGCTGCTGCCGCTGATGAGCCGGCAGGTCGCCGCCGGCCGGCAGGCCGACGCGCGCTCCGGCCTGAACCGGGCGGTGGAACTGTCGCTGCTGCTGGCGGTGCCGGCCGCGGCGGCCTTCATGGTGGTGCCCGACGCCCTGGTGACGACGCTGTTCCAGCGCGGCGCCTTCGGAGCGGCGGAAAGCCGGGCGACGGCGCTGGCCCTGACGGCCTATGCCGTCGGCCTGCCGGCCTATATGCTGGTCAAGGTGCTGGGTCCGGCGTTTTTCGCGCGCAAGGACATGCGGACGCCGGTCATCACCGGCGGCATCTCCATGGTCGTCAATGTCATCCTCAATCTGATCCTGATGCAGTTTTTGGCGCATGCCGGCCTCGCCCTGGCGACGGCGCTGTCGGCCTGGTTGAACGTCGGCCTGCTGGCCGCCATCCTGGCCCGCCGGGGCGACTTCCGGGCCGATGCGCGCCTGAAGCGGGCCTGCGGCCGGCTGCTGCCGGCGACGGGCCTGCTGGCCGCCGGCCTGTGGGGCGGGGCGCACCTGCTGGCCGTGCCGCTGGCCGGCGGCGAGGCCTGGCGGGCCGGCGCCCTGGCGGCGCTGGTGGTCGGCGGGCTGGCGCTCTACGCGGCGGCGGCGGCGCTGCTCGGCGTGGCCCGGCCGGCCGACCTGAAGGCGCTGCTGCGGCGCGGCGGTTGACCCGACCCACGGCCTGCGCGATAACCCCGCGGCCCCGGCCCGCCGGCCGGGGCCGCGTTCGCGGAACGGGTATGACCAGCCATGAAACGGATCTTCTCGGGCGTCCAGCCCACCGGCAACCTGCATCTCGGCAACTATCTCGGCGCCATCCGCAACTTCGTGCGCCTGCAGGACGACTATGAATGCATCTATTGCGTCGTCGATCTGCATGCCCTGACGCTGTGGCAGGATCCGGCCGAGCTCAAGCACAATACCCGCGAGGTCGCGGCCGCCTATCTCGCCGCCGGCATCGATCCGCGCCGGCACATCATCTTCAACCAGGGCCAGGTCCGCGCCCATGCCGAGCTGGCCTGGATCTTCAACTGCGTCGCGCGCATCGGCTGGCTGAACCGGATGACGCAGTTCAAGGAGAAGGCCGGCAAGAACCGCGAAAACGCCTCGGCCGGCCTCTATGTCTATCCCGTGCTGATGGCGGCCGACATCCTGCTCTACAAGGCCACGCACGTGCCGGTCGGCGAGGACCAGAAGCAGCACCTGGAGCTGACCCGCGACATCGCGCAGAAGTTGAACCATGACTTCGGCCGCGAGGTGTTTCCGATCACCGAGCCGCTGATCTTCGG
>JANQKO010000167.1 GCA_028281075.1 Alphaproteobacteria bacterium
GCGCGCGGTGATGGCCGGGGAACACGGCTATCGCGGCGACGAGCAGACCTATGACGACATGCAGAACGCCAACCTGCTGCGCGTCATCGACCGGCGCAAGGGGCTGCCGGTGGCGCTCGCCATTCTGTACATGCACGCGGCCCGGCAGCGCGGCTGGTCGATGCTGGGGCTGAACTTTCCGGCGCATTTCCTGGTCCGGCTCGAGGTCGACGGCGCGCGCCTGATCCTGGACCCCTTCCGTGGCGGCCGGGTCGTCGACACGCCCGACATGCGCGAATTGCTGAAGCGCCTGGCCGGCGACGGGGCCGAACTGCGGAACGACTATTACCGGACGGTCGGCGACCGCGACGTCCTGCTGCGGCTGCAGAACAACATCAAGACCCGGGCGCTGCAGCAGAACGACCTGGCCCGGGCGGTCGACGTGATCCGGCGGATGCTGCTGCTGGCGCCGCGGCGCCACCGGCTCTACCGCGAGCTCGGGCTGATCGAGGCCCATGCCGGCAACCTGCAGAACGCCATCGCCGCCGCCGAGAGCTATGCCGCGCGGGCCGTCGGCGACGCCGAACGGCACGAGGCCGCCGCGCTGCTGCAGAAGCTGCGGTCGGCCCTGAACTGACCGGCGCCGCCGGTTTGACGCGCTTCGGCCGGCATCCCATAGTGCCGGCGGACGAGTTGGAGAATCCGCCATGAGCCTGGCCGTCGCCATCCAGATGGACCCGATCGAGCCGATCGATATCGAGGCCGACAGCACCTTCGCGCTGGCGCTGGAGGCGCAGGCCCGCGGCCACGGGCTCTACCACTACCTGCCGAGGGACCTGAGCTTCAAGGCCGGCCGGGTGATCGCCAAGGCGCGGCCGCTGACGGTGCGGCGCGCGGCCGGCGACCATGCCGATCTCGGCGCCGTCGAGGCGATCGATCTCGCCGGCCTCGACGTGGTGCTGATGCGGCAGGATCCGCCCTTCGACATGGCCTATATCACCGCGACGCATATCCTGGAGCATGTCCATCCGGCGACGCTGGTGGTGAACGACCCGGTCAACGTGCGCAACGCGCCGGAGAAGCTGTTCGTCACGCATTTTCCCGAGCTGATGCCGCCGACGCTGATCACCGCCGATATCGCCGAGGTCAAGACGTTCCGCGACGCGCATGAGGACATCATCGTCAAGCCGCTCTACGGCAACGGCGGTGCCGGCGTGTTCCACATCGCGCCCGGCGACGAGAACCTGAACGCGCTGCTGGAGATGTTCACCCAGATCTCGCGCGAGCCGGTGATCGTGCAGCGCTACCTGCCGGAGATCCGCCAGGGCGACCGCCGGGTGATCCTGATCGACGGCGAGGCCGCGGGCGCCATCAACCGGGTGCCGGCGGCGGGCGAGGCGCGCTCGAACATGCATGTCGGCGGCACGCCGCTGAAATGGGAGATGACGCCGCGCGAGCACGAGATCTGCCGGACCATCGGCCCTGTTCTGCGCGAGCAGGGGCTGATCTTCGTGGGCATCGACGTGATTGGCGACTACCTGACCGAGA
The DNA here is from genome assembly GCA_028281075.1 of Alphaproteobacteria bacterium. Taxonomy (GTDB): domain Bacteria; phylum Pseudomonadota; class Alphaproteobacteria; genus JANQKO01. The sequence goes on from JANQKO010000167.1 coordinate 1,528, forward strand.
TCAACGTCACCTCGCCGACCGGCATCCAGGAGGTCGGCCGCTACGACGGCAGCAACCTGGCCGGCCGGATCTGGGACGCCATCGAGCGGCGCTACCAATCGACGCGCGGCCAGCCGGCGTCATAGGTTCCGGCCGGCGGGCCGATGTCACCCGACGATCTCGTCGCCGTCGATGGGTGGCCGGTTCGCATGGGCGTCGGCCGTCCGTCGGACATTCAGTCCGGATGGATTGCATGCCCTGGACCGACCTGACCCTGTTCGCCGGCGTGCCGGGCTGGGCCATCGCCTGCGTGGCGGTGGCGCATTTCATCGGCTTCGCCATTCGCGGCGCCTTCGGGTTCGGCTCGAACATGCCGATCGTGCTGCTGACGACCTGGCTGCTGGGGCCGCATCACGCCATCCTGCTGGTCGTGCTGACGGCCTCGTTCGCGCAGCTCCACCTGTTGCCGCAGGGGCTGAAGACGGCCGACTGGCGGGTCGCCCGGTCGCTGCTGGCCGGCCTGCTCGCCGGCACGGCGGCGGGCGTCTGGTTGTTCACCCGGCTGCCGGCCGACTGGCTGACCCTGATCCTGGGCCTGCTGATCTCGGCCGTGGTGCTGATGGACCGGTTCCGGGCGCTGGATTGGCTGTCGGCGTCGGTCGACCTGCGCGCGCCGCCGGTGACGGTGTCGCTGTCGGTCACCTCGGGCCTGGTCGGCACGGTCAGCGGCGGCGGCGGGATCTATTTCCTGGTCGCCTACCTCAAGCGCGTCTGCCCGACGCCGGACCTGCTGCGCGGCACCAATCTGGTGCTGTCGGGGCTGTTCATGCTCGGCCGGCTGGTTTTCGTCGCGGCGGCCGGCCTGCTGAGCCGCGACCTGCTGGCCGAGGCGGTGCTGATCCTGCCGGCCGTGTTCCTCGGCACCTGGACCGGCACGCGCTTCTTCCGCGCGGCGACGCCGCGGCGCTTCTACGCCGCGCTGCAACTGCTGCTGCTGGCGGCGGCCGTGGCGCTGATGGGCCGGGGGCTCTACCGCATCTGATCGCCGGGTCAGGCGGCGGTGGTCAGCACCAGCGGGCCGCGCCGGGTGGCGACGACGGTATGCTCGTACTGCACCGTGCGGACACCGGGATCGGTGTGCAGCGTCCAGCCGTCGTCGGCGACCTCGACCCGATCGGCCGCGGTCGACAGAAACGGCTCGATGGTGAAGACCAGGCCCTCGTGCATCACGCGCCTGTCACCCGGCTCGTACCAGGTCGGGATCTCGCCCGGCGCCTCGTGCAGCGCCCGGCCGACGCCGTGGCTGGCGAGATTGCGGACCAGCATGTAGCCCTGCCGGCCGGCGAGGCGCTCGATCCGGCGGCCGATCTCGTTCAGGCGCTGGCCGGACCTGACCGCGCGGATGCCTTCCCACAACGCCCGCTTGCCGTGCCGGCAGAGCGCCTTCACCTCGCGCGACACCGGCGGCACGGCGAAGCTGGCCCCGGTGTCGGCGAACAGGCCGTTCTTCTCGGCCGAGACGTCGATGTTGACGAGGTCGCCGGCCGCGATCACCCGGGCGCCGGGGATGCCGTGCGCCACTTCCTCGTTGACGCTGATGCAGGCGGCGCCGGGAAAGCCGTAGCTGATTTCCGGCGCCGACCGCGCGCCGTCGGCGTCCAGCAGCCCACGGCCGATGGCGTCGAGCTCGGCCGTGGTCATGCCGGGCGCCAGCGCCCGGCCCATGGCCCGCAGCACCCGCGCGACGATACCGCCGATCTCGCGCAGGCCCGCGAGTTCGTCCGCGTTCGAAATGGTCATTCGCCGCTCTCCGCCAGGCCGTCGATTCGGCGGCAGCTTAGCCCGGTTCCCGCCGGCACGGAAACGGCGCCGGTTCCGGTCCCGTATCGGCACATTCACCATCTCCGTTAACCAGGGCCTGTCGGGAAATACGACACCCGCCGGGCCGGCGCCGGCGGCCGGCGTCGGGTTTCCGGCCGCGCGGCGCTGGTACGGATGTTGCTGATATCGCCGCGTACCCGCCGGTCCCGCGGGCTCACATCGATGAACGGGAGTGTCGCCATGTCCAGGTTTACCGGTTCCGCCCCTCGCGCCTTCGCCCGCGCCGAGCAGGATATCTGGCTCGGCCCGATCCTGATGGGGTTCGGCTTCACCATGGGGCTCGTGCTGCTGATCGCCCTGATAACCACGGGCTGACGCCCGGCCGGGACGGGGCCGCGCCGGGCCCGGGCTTGGCCCTGCGCGCGGAACCTGTCTAAATAGCCCCGCAATTCGCGAATTTCGGCGGGGGGTCGGCGGCATGGCGGCGCATGTCGGCACGGTGGCGTTTCTGGGCATCGAGGCGGTGCCGGTCGACGTGCAGGCGCAGATGGTCGGCGGCCTGCCCGCCTTCCACGTCGTCGGTCTTCCCGACAAGGCGGTGGCGGAATCGCGCGAGCGGGTCCGCGCCGCGCTGGGCGCCATCGGCCTGGCGCTGCCGCCGAAACGCATCACCGTCAACCTGGCGCCGGCCGACCTGCCGAAGGAAGGCAGCCATTTCGACCTGCCGATCGCGCTCGCCCTGCTGCTGAGCATGGGCGTGCTGCCGGCGGACGAGCTCGACGGCTTCATCGCGCTGGGCGAGCTGTCGCTCGACGGCGCGCTGGCGCCGGTGGCCGGCGTGCTGCCGGCGGCGATGACCGCCGTCGCCCGCGACCAGGGCCTGATCTGCCCCGAACCGCAGGGGCCGGAAGCGGCCTGGGCGCGCGACCTGCGGGTGCTGGCGCCGGCCAATCTGCTGGCGCTGATCAACCATTTCAAGGGCCGCCAGGTCCTGGGCCAGCCGGTGCCGGCGCTGAGCGACGACGATACCGGCGGCCTGCCCGACCTGCGCGACATCAAGGGCCAGGAGGCGGCGAAGCGCGCGCTCGAGGTCGCGGCCAGCGGCGGCCACAACCTGCTGATGGTCGGGCCGCCCGGCGCCGGCAAGTCGATGCTGGCGGCGCGCCTGGCCGGGCTGCTGCCGGCCATGGACGCGGCCGAGGCGCTCGAGGTCTCGATGATCGCCAGCGTCGCCGGGCTGCTGCAGGGCGGCCGGATCTCGCGCCGCCGGCCCTATCGCAACCCGCACCATTCGGCCTCGATGCCGGCGCTGATCGGCGGCGGCCAGCGGGCGCGGCCGGGCGAGGTCAGCCTGGCGCATAACGGCGTCCTGTTTCTGGACGAGCTGCCCGAGTTCAGCCGCCAGTTGCTGGAAGCCCTGCGCCAGCCGCTGGAATCGGGAGAGGCCGTGGTCGCCCGCGTCAACGCCCATGTCAGCTATCCCGCCCGCTTTCAGCTCCTGGCGGCGATGAATCCGTGCCGCTGCGGCCATCTCGACGATCCGGCGCTGGCCTGCAACCGGGCGCCGCGCTGCGCCCGGGACTACCAGTCGAAGATCTCCGGTCCGCTGTTCGACCGGATCGACCTGAATGTGGACGTGCCGGCGGTCAGCGCCGCCGACCTGACCCTGCCGCCGCCGGCGGAAGGCACGGCCGAGGTCGCCGCCCGCGCCGCCGCCGCCCGCCGGATCCAGGCCGACCGCTACGCGCGATTGACCGGCGGCAAGATCCGCATCAACGCCCATCTCGACGGCGATCTCCTGGAACGCATCGCCAGCCCCGACGACGCCGGCCGCCAACTGCTCGCGGAAGCCACCGACGCCATGCGCCTCTCGGCCCGCGGCTACCACCGCGTCCTGCGCGTCGCCCGCACGCTCGCTGACATGGCCGCCACCGACGCCGTCCGCCGCTCCCACATCGCTGAAGCGCTCAGCTATCGCCGCGTTCAGCTGCCGGCGTGAGTGGCTTTCCAAACTTTTCGTGCGCCGTTGACGTCGACGATACTTAATGCGCCGCGAACTGCAAAATTAAGCATTTTGAATACGGCTCGTCGCAAACTAACCTTTTCGAAATACACGGCTTTTGATAACAGATTGTAAGGCACGTCGCCTCAGAATAGATATATAATGAGTTTGCCTCGTCTAATGCGAAACTCCGGAGGACTCCGCAATGTCGAGCTTCAGACAAATTGATCTTGACGGCCTTACCGCCGGCCAGGATCTCGAGTTTGTTCAGGCTGTCGTACCGGACCACCACTCCCCGCTCGCTGTGGTCTACTACAGGGTGTCGGGCGATCCTGCCGAATTTGGCTTGCGGTTGGACATCGAAAAGCAATGGTTTCTGGATTTGCCGGAAGGAACCGATACCGACCCGAACACTGACGACGCGGCGAAGCGTGTTGCCGCAGCCGTATATGAAAATCTTGCCGGAGCACAGGCAGTTTAGATTGCCGTAATTGCCAGAAATAATTGCAAATAAATCCTTGGAATTTACAATTAGGGGCAGATCTAACGTCTAGAAATTAGGATTCGGGGGGCGCGGTAATGGCCACGTTATATAAAGGCGCTGGTCCAGCTACACATTTCGCGATCAACGATGCCAGAATTTCCGGTTTTGTTCCGGTCAAGCCCTCAGCAACACATAGCAAGAATCAGATTGTCGATCACATTCGACACGGTCCGCTAAATCCGGGTTCGCCCTATATCTCGCTAAGCGCGTCTTTCACCGTTGCTTATGAATACGCGCTGGTGGGGCGACATCCTGCATCCACTGCCCATCCCGGCTATGTCTACCACATAGACCTGCCTGCTAATTTGCCACAGACGACAACGCTACTTGATCCAATCAAGGAAATCGGCGCATCCGTCGGCCTGCCACACAATTCAGTCCCGTATCAGCATGATGGTTGGCCGGACTTTCTCTTGGGCGTGATAGACCCGCACGGCCATCGGGCCGCACTGCAAAAGAATGTTCGACAGCCAGGAGGCGCGACGCTAACTGCGGCCAATCTAACGCCGGAACTCGAGGCGTTGACACGCGCTCTCCGGGATGCGGAGGTGCTCGTACTGGGAGCAATCCCGCAAGGTGCCATTGTCATGCGACAACAGATCCCTTAGTCAATTTGAAGGCCAGAAATTCGACGGCCAGAGCGGCTTAGGCGGCCAACGCGGCCGCGACTTGATCGAGGCCGGCAGGGGTGTCGCTGAGCAGCAGGTTGGCGGTGGCCACTTCGAACGGGCCGTCGTCGAGGCCGAGGGGGTCGCGCGGGCGGAGGCGGTGGTCGATGGCGAGGCGGGCGAGCAGCAGGCGGCGGGCATCGCCGGTCTCCTCGGCCATCAGCGCGCCCTCGCTCGCCAGCAGCACGGCCGACATGGCGTGGTAGAGGGCATTCGAGGCCTGGCGGGCGAAGGGTTCGTTTTCGGCCTTCGAGGCGACCTCGCCGGCGTAGCGGACGGCGCGGTCGACCAGCGCCGCGAGCTCGCCGCGGAACTGGCCGGGCACGCTGTCGGCCTTGTCGAGGGTGTCGTGCAGGGTCTCGCTCAGGGCCTCGTGCGCCATCTCCTTGGGGATCGCGCGGCCGGTGATGTCCAGCGCGTTGATCGACGAGGTGCCTTCCCAGAGCACGCCGAGATGGGCGTCGCGCACGAGGCGCGCGTTGACCCAGTCCTCGATATAGCCGTTGCCGCCGCGCGCCTCCATGGCCGCCGTCGCCACCTTGACGTTGTCGCGGGCGGTGCGGAACTTCAACAGCGGCGTGACGATGCGCAGCGTGCGCCGGGCCAGCGCGTCGCCGGTGTCGGCGCGGGCCATCACCGCGGCGGCGAACAGCGCCACCGACAGGGCCTGCTCGGTCGGCAGCATGATCTTCATGAGCTGCCGGCGCATCAACGGGTGCTCGACGATGGTCTTGCCGAAGGCGACGCGGTTGCGTGCCACGGCCATGGCCTCGTTCAGGCAGCGCCGCATCATCGCCGCGGCGCGCACGCCGTGCGAAATCCGGCTGAGGTTCACCTGGTCCATCATCTGCTTCAGGCCGCGGCCTTCCTCGCCCATGAGATAGGCTTCCGCGCCCTCGCATCGTCCGCCTGAAGGACAAGCTGGGCTCGCGCTCCATGGCCTCGGGCGAGGTCCGCT
>JANQKO010000180.1 GCA_028281075.1 Alphaproteobacteria bacterium
ATCTTCTCGATCAGGCGCAGCGAACGCACGGAATCGGCGCTGGCGTCCCAGCGCAGCGGCACGGCCGCCGGCAGCTCGACGACCGCCTCGATGTCGACGGCGACCAGCCGCCGGGCGCCCGGAAATCCCGTCACGGCCGGCGAATCCCAGTCGATGCTGGCACGGCCGGTGAGCTGCAGCAGGCCGCCGGTGTCGAAGTCGACGAACAGCAGGCCGATGCGCGGGTCCAGCACCAGATTGCCGATGGTGTTGAAATGGTTGTTGCCGGCATAGTCCGGGAACACTAGGCGCCCGTCGCCGGCGAGCCGGATGAAGCCGGGGTCGCCGCCGCGATGCGAGGCGTCCATGCCGAAGGCCGGATTCTCGCCGTCGCCGCGATGGCCGCTGGCGATGAAGAAGGTGTCGGCGCCGGCGATCCAGGCGCGCTGCGACGGCGTCAGGGCCGTGCCGCGCAGGGGCGCGCCGGCCGGCACGCCGTCGACGCGGCGCCAGTCACGCGAGCGGATGTATTGCGGGCAGTTGCCGAAGGTCTGCTCGACCGCGAACATGATGGCGCCGCCGCCGTCATGATCCGGGGCGATACGGCCGTTCACGCGGTTTCGCCGCCGCGTCGCCAGCTCGATGCCGAGGATGCCGATATCGGCGCCGGGAACGAAGGCGCCGGCGAGCGCGTCGCCGGCGGTCGGCCGGGCGTCGATGCGCAGCGACCGCGCGTCGGGCGCGGTGACGAAGCCGTCCGGTCCCGTCAGCAGCGTGACCCAGGGGCGGCCGCCGGTGTCGCGCGCGGCGGTCACCAGGAACGGCAAGGCGGTGTGGAACGCGCGATGCTGTTCCGGCATGTGCGACCGCACCACCCTGCGCGCCCAGTGCTCGATGTCCCGCACGCCGAGGCGTGCCTGGACCTGCCGTTCGCCGGCATGAAACGGCGAGCCGTCCTGCATCGTGATCGTGGCAACGGTCATGGCATAGGCTCCATGCGTCGGGGCGATGGCCGGATCAGCGGCCGGCGGCGATGAACTCGACCCGGATGCCGCCGGGGATCGCGCACATCATGTGCCGCAGCGGCGTTTCGCCGAGGGCCTCGGGCGCGAACTCGATCTCGACGCCGTCGGTGGCCGCGAGCCGGCGGTGCAGGTCGGCCAGCGCATCGGCATCGCCGACGTTGAAGGCGAGATGATGCAGGCCGATGACGTTGCGGCGGTCGAACGCCACCGCGGCGCCCGGGTCGGCGGCCTGCCAGAGCGTGATCATGATGCTGCCGTCGGACACGAACACGGCCGGGTATTCCGGCCGCTCGCCGACCTGGGCGAAGCCCAGCGTGTCGAGGAAGAAGGCGCGGGTCCGGTCCAGGTCCGGCACGGTCAGACCGATATGGTGGGCGCCGTTGGTGCGTGCGGTGTTCGACATGTCCTCTGTCTCCCGTGGCTGGTGGAGATAGAGTTAATATCGGTCAGATTTCGATTTAATATGGCCGAAACGAAACTGACCATTTCGAATACTGGAACAATCGATGGACCGTTTGCAAACCCTGACCGTGTTCGCGCGCGTGGCCGAGGAGGGCGGCTTCGCCGCCGCCGCGCGCCGCCTCGACATGTCGGCGGCGTCGGTGACGCGGGCGGTCTCGGCGCTGGAGGCGCGCCTCGGCGCGCGGCTGCTGCACCGGACCACGCGCTCGGTGCGGCTGACCGAGGCCGGCGCGCGCTATCTCGCCGATATCCGGCCGATCCTGGCCGAGCTCGACGAGGCCGACCGGCACGCCGCCGGCGCGCATGCCGAGCCGGGCGGACGGGTGACGGTCTCGGCCTCTGTTCTGTTCGGCCGCATGAAGGTGGCGCCGATCCTGCTGGACCTGCTGGACCGCTATCCCCGGCTCTCGGTGGCCGCGGTCTTCGTCGACCGGGTGGTGCAGCTCTTCGAGGAAGGCGTCGATATCGCGGTGCGCATCGCCGAGCTGCCGGACTCGTCGCTGACGGCCATCCGCGTCGGCGGCGTGCGCCGGGTGCTGTGCGCCTCGCCCGGCTATCTGGCGGCGCGCGGCCGGCCGCGCACGCCCGCCGATCTCGCCGACCACGACACCATCGACTTCATCCACATGACGGCGGCCGGCGAATGGAGCCTGGACGACGGCGGCCAGAGCCGGCGGTTCCGGCCCCGGCCGCGGTTCCTGGCCAACAACGCCGATGCCACCATCGCCGCCGCCGTCGCCGGCCGCGGCATCACCCGGGTGCTGTCCTACATGATCGCGCCGCAGCTCGCGGCCGGCGCGCTGGAGCTGGTGCTGGAGGACTTCGAGCCCGCCGCCGTGCCGGTCCATGTCGTGCACAAGGAATCCGGCCGCACCTCGGCCCGGGTCCGCGCCGTGGTCGACGGCCTGGTGCGGGGCCTGCGGCAGGGCGCGGACCCGGACGGTTTGCCTTTTCGTCCGTAAGCGCCTATATGGTCGGTTCAGCATTTTGAGAAACGTGGCGTATCGCGCTTCGTCACGCTGACCTGGAGGCTTAAGAGACCGTTCGGAATTGGGCCGGGATGGCCAATTTCCATGACCTTGACGGCCCCTTGCTCCTCGCAACTTGAGCGGCTGAGATCCGACGGCGCAAGCCGCGCCGGCGGCCCATGAACCTGTAAAGGACAAGACGACATGGCGACAGGAACCGTGAAATGGTTCAACACCGTGAAGGGCTATGGCTTCATCACGCCGGACGAGGGTGGCAAGGACGCCTTCGTGCACATCTCGGCGGTCGAACGGGCCGGCATGGCCGGGCTGGATGAAGGCCAGCGCGTCTCCTACGATCTGCAGCCGGGCCGCGACGGCAAGTCGTCGGCCGAGAACCTGAAGCCGGTGGATTGATCCGGCCGGGCGCTGGCCCGCGCACCGATTCCGAATGACATGCGCCGGGCCGGCAGCCATGGCCGCGCCGTGATAAGGAGACCATGACCCGTGATCGTCTATGTCCGAGACAACAATGTCGACCAGGCGCTACGCGTCCTGAAGAAGAAGATGCAGCGGGAGGGCACGTTCCGCGAGATGAAGCGCCGCCGCCACTACGAGAAGCCCTCGGAGCGACGCGCCCGCGAACAGGCCGAGGCGGCCCGCAGAATTCGCAAGCTGCAGCGCAAGCAGGCGCAGCGGGAGGGCCTGCTGTAACGGCCGGGGCGGAAGTCCGGGCGCTTGTGGAATGGTCGAATTGCCCGTGGGTGACGATGCACCCATCGACCTTTTCGTTGTTTTCCGCCTCAAAAAGCCCTCACCGTCGAACGTATACGTTCGACCCTCTCCCGCAAGCGGGAGAGGGAGGGACCCGCGAGCATCAGCTCGTGGGAGGGTGAGGGCAGACAGCTTCGCCGCCAGTGAATACGGCGCAGCCGCATCAGGTGGCAAAGGCGTTTATCCTCGATGTCCACAAACACCCGGACTTTGCCCCCCGGCCAGCCGTTAACCATTGGTAAAAAATTGATTTACTTGACATTTTCGCCCCGACAGGTCATGTCACCGGCATACATTGTCTCGCGATAGCGCGAAGCGCCGCCGACCGGCGGCGTCATTTCCCGGGAACAATCGACAACAATCCCGCCCCTCCGGCCGCGCCCGGAGCCATGCGAACCGCCGGACCCGGCCGCGGTGAGACCGCCGCCCGCCGGCGACCAAGGACAATTCCGTGACCGATACCAGTTTTTCGGCGCTCGGCCTGGCCGATCCGCTGCAGCGCGCGTTGACCGCGCGAAACCATGTTACCCCGACGCCGATCCAGGCCCGGGCCATTCCCGAACTGCTCGCCGGCCGGGACATGCTGGGCATCGCCCAGACCGGCACCGGCAAGACCGCCGCCTTCGCCCTGCCGATCCTGCACCAGCTCGCCACGGCACGCCGCAAACGGGTGCCGCGCAGTCCGCACGCCCTGATCCTGGCACCGACGCGCGAGCTGGCGATCCAGATCGGCGACGAGTTCCGCGCCTACGGCAAGGATCTGCGCTTGCGCCAGACCGTGATCTTCGGCGGTGTCGGCCAGAAGCCGCAGGTCGACGCGCTGGCCCGCGGCGTCGATATCCTGATCGCCACGCCCGGCCGCCTGCTGGACCTGATGGGCCAGGGCCGGGTCGGGCTGGAAGCGGTCGGCTTCTTCGTGCTGGACGAGGCCGACCGGATGCTGGACATGGGCTTCGTGCGCGACGTCCGCAAGATCATCCGGGCACTGCCCGGGCGCCGCCAGTCACTCCTGTTCTCGGCCACCATGCCGGGCGAGATCGGCCGCCTGTCGGGCGAGATCCTGACCGAGCCGGTACGCGTCGAGGTGACGCCCCAGGCGACGCCGGTCGAGCGCATCGACCAGCACGTCTACCATGTCGAGGCCGGCGGCAAGCGGGCCCTGCTGACCCGGATCCTGGCCGACCCGGCGCTGTCGCGGGTGATCGTCTTCGC
>JANQKO010000200.1 GCA_028281075.1 Alphaproteobacteria bacterium
CGGGATGCAGCCCCAGTTCAGGCAGATGCCGCCCAGCAGCTCGCGCTCGACCACCGCCGCCTTCATGCCCAGTTGCGCCGCCCGGATGGCGGCGACATACCCGCCGGGCCCGCTGCCGACGACGACGACGTCGAAACTCTGTTCCGCCATGCGCTTTTTCCTCCGGCCTACGGCACCGTTTACAGCATCATCGTCATGGGGTCTTCGATCAGCTTCTTGAAGGCCGCCAGGTATTCGGCGCCGACCGCGCCGTCGACCGAGCGGTGGTCGACCGACAGCGTGCAGGACATCACCGTGGCGACGGCCAGCGTGCCGTCCTTGACCACCGGCCGCTGCTCGCCCGCGCCGATGGCCAGGATGCAGCCGTGCGGCATGTTGATCACGGCCTCGAAATGCTTGATCCCGTACATGCCGAGGTTGGAGATCGAGAAGCTGCCGCCCTGGAACTCCTCCGGCCGCAGCTTGCCCTCGCGCGCCCGCGCCGCCAGTTCCTTCATTTCGGCCGAGATCGTCGACAGGCCCTTGCGCTCGGCCGCGCGCACGATCGGCGTGATCAGGCCGCCGTCCAGCGCCACGGCGACGGCGATATCGGCCGACTTGTAGTACTTGATGCCGTCGCCGGTCCAGGACGCGTTGGCGGCCGGCACCTTCATCAGCGCCAGCGCCGACGCCTTGATCACGAGGTCGTTGACCGAGAGCTTGAAGTCGCCCTCGCCGCGCGCGTTCAGGTCCTTGCGCAGCGCCAGCAGCGCGTCGATCTCGCAGTCCACCGTCATGTAGAAATGCGGCACCTGCTGCTTCGACTCGGTCATGCGCCGGGCCACGACCTTGCGCATGTTGTTGGCGGCGACGAATTCGAATTCGGGTTCGAACGGCTGCGGCTCGCCGGTCGGCGCCGCGGGCGCGGGCACCGGCGCGGCGGTGGGCGCCGCTGCCGGCGCCGGCAGCGACAGCGCCTTTTCGATATCGGCCTTGACGATCCGGCCATGCGGTCCCGAGCCGGTCATGGCGGCCAGATCGAGCCCCGCCTGCGCCGCCATCCGCCGGGCCAGCGGGCTCGCCTTGACGCGTTCGCCGGCCGCGTTGGTCGGCGCCGGCGGCGCGGCCTGCACGGCGCCGCCGCCATTGGCTTTCGGCGCCGCCGCGGCCGGGGCGGGCGCCGGCGTTTCGGCGGCGGGCGCGGCGGCCGGTGGCGGTGCCTCGGCGGCGGCGGCCGGCGCCGGTCCACCGGCCGGCTGATAGCCAGAAAGCGCGCTTTCGTCCTCGTCCTCTTCCAGCACGATGGCGATGGCGGCGTTCACGGCCACGCCCTCGGTGCCTTCCGGCACCAGGATCCTGGCCACCTTGCCTTCGTCGACGGTCTCGACCTCCATGGTCGCCTTGTCGGTCTCGATCTCGGCGATGATGTCGCCGGAGCTGATCGTGTCGCCCTCGTTGACCAGCCACTTGGCGAGCGTGCCTTCCGTCATCGTCGGCGACAGCGCCGGCATGGTGATGGTGATCGGCATGTCAGTGCCCCCGTGCGTTTCGTCCGTTCTTGTCTTGTCGGCCGCGGCCTAGCGGTAGCAGACGGCCCTGGCCGCCGCCGCCACCTTGTCGGCGTTCGGCAGCGCCAGCGCCTCCAGATTGGCAGCATACGGCAACGGCACGTCCTCGGACGTGACCCGGCCGACCGGCGCGTCGAGGTCGTCGAAGGCGTGCTGCATCAGCAGCATGCCGATCTCGGCGCCGACGCCGCAGGTCGGGAAACACTCCTCGACCGTGACGCAGCGGTTGGTCTTGCGGACGGACCGCACGACGGTCTCGATATCGAGCGGCCGCAGCGTCCGCAGGTCGACGACCTCGGCCTCGATGCCCTCGCCGGCCAGTTGCTCGGCGGCCTGCAGCGCGTGGCCGACCGAGATCGAATAGGCGACGATGGTGACGTCGCGGCCCGGCCGCGCGACCTTGGCCCGGCCGATCGGCACGGTGAAGTCGTCCAGGTCCGGCACCTCGAAGCTGTGGCCGTAGAGGATCTCGTTCTCCAGGAAGATCACCGGATTGGGATCGCGGATCGCCGACTTCAGCAATCCCTTGGCGTCGGCCGCGCCGTAGGGCGCGACGACCTTCAGGCCGGGCACGTGGGCGTACCAGGCGGCATAGTCCTGCGAATGCTGCGCGGCGACCCGCGCGGCCGCGCCGTTCGGGCCGCGATAGACGATCGGACAGCCCATCTGGCCGCCGGACATGTAGTTGGTCTTGGCCGCCGAGTTGATGATCTGGTCAATCGCCTGCATGGCGAAATTGAAGGTCATGAACTCGACGACCGGCTTCAGGCCGCCGAAGGCGGCGCCGACGCCGAGCCCGGCGAAGCCGTGCTCGGTGATCGGCGTGTCGATCACCCGGCGCGGGCCGAACTCCTCCAGCAGGCCCTGGCTGACCTTGTAGGCGCCCTGGTCTGCTCGACGAGTTCGGCGCGCGCCGGGTGATCGACACGCCGATCACCGAGCACGGCTTCGCCGGTCTCGGCGTCGGCGCGGCTTTCGGCGGCCTGAAGCCCATCGTC
>JANQKO010000216.1 GCA_028281075.1 Alphaproteobacteria bacterium
CCCGCAAAGCGTCGTGTTCCTGGGCATGCCCGGCATCAAGCGAGACGATCCCGACTGGTACGCCGCCTATGTCATGAACTATGTGCTCGGCGGTGGCGGGCTGGGCTCGCGGCTGAACGACGAGGTGCGCGAGAAGCGCGGTCTCGCCTATTCGGTCTACAGCTACCTGCTGCCGCTGCGGCATGCCGGAATCTATGCCGGCGGCGTCGGCACCCAGAACGCGCGCGTGGCCGAGTCACTGGACATCTTTCGCGCCGAATTGCGGCGGCTGCGCGACGGCGGCATCACGGCGGCCGAGCTGGCCGACGCCAAGACCTATCTCAACGGCTCGTTCCCGCTGCGCCTGACCAGCGGCGCCGGTATCGCGCGGCTGCTGGTCGCCATTCAGCGCCAGGACCTGGGCATCGACTATATCGACCGGCGGCCGGACTATATCAACGCGGTCACGCTCGACGACATCGAGCGGGTCGCCCGGCGGCTGCTGACGCCGGACAACCTGCTGATCGTGGTCGTCGGCGACCCCGAGGGCATCGAGCGGGACGGCTGAGCGGCGCCGCCGGCCCGGCCTGGCCGGTCAGGCCGCCTGCCGTTCCAGCATCGGCGGCTTCGTCGCCTGGAAACTGTCGCGTGTCTCCATGGCGTGCCACCAGCGGCCCAGATTCTCCAGCCCGTCGAACAGCGGCGGGCCGCCCGGCATCGCGCCGACGTAATGGCCGATCGGCGCCAGCAGCAGGTCGGCGATCGACACCGCGTCGCCGGCCAGATAGGTCCGGCCGTCCAGGTGCCGGTCGAGGATCTCGTTGTATTCGCGAATGCGCGGTTTCGCGGCCTCGATCCTCGCCATGTCGGGCTTGCCGTCCGGGCCCGACGGGAAGGCGAACTGGGCGACGAAGTTGAAGATCATGGCATCGACCAGATAGTGGTTGATGGCGCTGATCCACTGGTTCATCATCGCGCGTTCCTTCAGGCCGGCCGGCTGCAGGGCCGGGCCGTTGAAGGCCTCGTCGATATAGCGGGCGATGGCCGAGGTCTCGAACAGCGTGAAGTCGCCGTGCGTCAGGACCGGAATCCGGCCGAACGGATGCAGTTTCCTGTGCGCGTCGGTCTTCAGGTCAGGCAGCGTGTCGCCGCCGACGGGCCGCAGTTCGTAGGCGACGCCCTTTTCCGCGCAGGCCATCCGCGCCGTGCGCAGAAACTGGCTGTTGGCCGAGCCGTGAATGGTGACTGTCGACATGGTGCTGTCCCTTTCATGTCCTTGGTGATGGCGATGACGGCCGCGTCGCCACGGCCTGGGCGAGCTTCTCGAACGCGCCGGACCAGCCGCCCTCATGCGCGCCGGCGACGACGGCGTCCTGGAAGCCGGAATGGGTCAGCGTGATCTCGGTCCGACCGCCGTCGATCGGACGCAAGACGATCTCGACCAGGGTCGGCGCCATTTTCGCGGCGTCGAACAGTTCGGGCGCGCCGTTGCAATGGTCGGCGATGCGAAAGCTGAGGCGCGTCGGCGGCTCGACGGTCAGGTAGGTGCCGCGCAACACGCCCTCATAGCTGCCGTCGGTGGCGGCCATGTGGATTCGGAGCGTGCCGCCGGGCCGCGGATCGATGTCGGCCCAGTCGCTGGCGAAACCGGCCGGTCCCCACCAGGCGACGACCAGATCCGGCTCGGTAAGCGCCGCGAAGGCCCGTTCGGGGCTGGCGTTGACGGTCTTCCGCACGCGCACCGACAGCGGGTCGCCGGTCGCCGTGTCGGTGGCCGGCATGCCGTCAGCGAGGCTCGCCATCGGACGCCTCCTTGTTCTGGGTCTCGAGGAAGGCGCCGAGGGAATCCAGTTGCCCCTCCCAGAAGGCGCGATAGCGGTTGACCCAGTCGGAGGTCCGTTTCAGCGCCTGCGGATTGAGCCGGATGATGCGCCGCTGCTTGTCGGTCCGGCGGCTGATCAGGCCCGACTTCTCCAGCACCTTGATGTGCCGCGAGACCGCCTGCGGCGTGATCGGGAACGGCGCCGCCAGGTCGCCCACCGGTGCCTCGCCCCGGGCCAGCCGTTCCAGGATCGCGCGGCGGGTCGGATCGGCCAGCGCGGCAAAGGCGGCGCTCAGGGGATCGAGGGATTCGGTTTCCATAATTAGCCATATAGTTAATTAATGTATCAATTGATAAATAGATATGTGAAATGAGTCAATGGCGAATGTCCATGATGGCGAGCCGAACAAGAGAGGGGCCGTGGCAGATCTCGCCGCGCGACCACCGCATTTCGTCATTGCCGGACGTGATCCGGCAATCCAGGCGGCGCTTGCCCAACGCACGGTCCTGGATCACCGGGTCAAGCCCGGTGATGACGAAAGGGGAGATAGCCAGCCGTTTGAATGCGGACGTTTCGCTTCACGGCGGACCGTGGTCGCGGTTGTGGGGGCGGCCGGTGGCCTACGGCAGGTGCTGCACCAGGCCGACCACCTTGCGGGTGCGGTCGCTGAACAGCGTCGGCGTGTAGTAGCTGCCGGCCGCCCGCTTATTCACTTCGCCCAGCGTCGGATAGGGCGCGATGATGCCGGCCATGGCGCCGATCTTCAGGCCCTGGCCGATCGCCAGCACCCAGGGCTGCAGCAGCTCGCCCGCGTGCGGGCCGGCGATGCTGGCGCCCAGGATCCGGCCCTTCGGCCCGACCACGACCTTGACCAGGCCGTCCGTCTCGCGCTCGGCCCGGGCCCGGTCGTTCTCGGCGAACGACCAGCGCACGACCTTGATGGCCTGCCCGTGACTTTCGCGTGCCTGCGCTTCGCTCAGGCCGACATGGGCGATCTCCGGGTCGGTATAGGTGACCCAGGGCACGGCGGCATGGTCGGCCCTGGCCGGCAGGCTGAACAGCGCGTTGCGGATGACGATGCCGGCATGATAGCCGGCCACGTGGGTGAACTGATGGCCGCCGGCGACGTCGCCGATGGCGAAGACGCGTTTGTTGGTCGTTCTGAGCCGCGCGTCGACGCTGATGCCATGCGGCGAGAAGGCGATGCCGGCGGCTTCCAGGTTCAGGCCGTCGACATTGGCCCGCCGGCCGGCGGCGACCAGCAGGTGCGAGCCGTCGAGGTGATGGTCCCGGCCGTCCTGCGCGATGGTGACGGCGATGCCGTTGCCGTCGCGCGCGACCGAGGTGATGGTAATGCCTTCGCGCATGGCGACGCCCTCGTCGGCGAGGTGCCGGCGCACGATCTCGGTGACTTCCGGATCGTCCTTGCCCAGGATCCGGGCCATCTCCAGGATCGTCACGTCGGCGCCCAGGCGGCGATGCGCCTGCGCCAGCTCGGCGCCGATCGGGCCGCCGCCGATGACGATCAGGTGTTCCGGCCGGTCGGTCAGGTCGAAGATCGTTTCGTTCGTCAGGTAGGGCACGTCGGCGAGGCCCGGGATCGGCGGCACGGCGGCCGACGAGCCGGTGGCGATGACGAAGCGGCGGGCGCGGATGCGCTGGCCGCCGGCCTCGATCTCGCGCGGCCCGGTAAAGCGGCCGGCGCCCTGGATCACCTCGACGCCCAGGCCCTCGAAGCGTTCCACCGAGTCGTGCGGCGCGATGGCGGCGATGACGCCGTGCACGTGGTCGTGCACGGCCGCGAAGTCGACCTCCGGCTCGTGGCCGTTGACCCCGAAGCGGCCGCTATGGCGTACCGTGTTGGCGGCCCGCGCGGCGGCGATCAGCGCTTTCGACGGCACGCAGCCGTAATTCAGGCAGTCGCCGCCCATCCGGCCTTTCTCGACCAGCACGGTCCTGGCGCCCATCTGGGCGGCGCCGGCCGCGACCGACAGCCCACCCGACCCGGCGCCGATGACGGCGATGTCGGCCTTGATCACCTTGCCCATGGCCCTGTCCTCTCCGCGTGCCCCAAGGCGTGACGCGGGCGGGCCGCACGGGCCCGCCCGTTGTCATGTCGCCGGTCAGCCCTTGACGACGATCTTGTAGTCGAGCGTCGGGTTCAGCGGGCAGGAATAGAGGTATTCGCCTTCCTTCAGCGTGATCTCGTAGTCCATGGTGGCGCCCGTGGTCAGGCCGCCGCCGGAGACGCTGGGCAGGGTGGCCCGGCCGATCACGCCGTCGCCGCGCAGCCAGAAGCCGAGCGCGTACGGCACGTCGCGGTTGGTGACGCGGAAGACATGCTTGCCGGGCGTCAGCTCCAGCACCTTGGACTTGGTCAGCCGGTCGCCGCCGGACTGGGTGTTGATGGTCTCGCAGTCGGCCTTGCTGGCGGTCTTGAAGCCATGGTCGACGCCATGTTCGGACTCCAGGAACTGACAGGCGGTCTGGGTCAGCTCGACGACGGTCGGCTCGGCCGCCTGGGCGCCGCCGGTCATGGCGATGGCCAGGCCGCCGGCGGCGATCAGGCCTTTCAGAAACGACGTGTTCGACATGGGGGTCCTCTCCTGATCGGAAGGTTTGCGGTTCGATGCCCGAAACATGGGAAGGATGGCGCAGATTGGAAATATTCCAAAACTTCCGTTTCCATAGCCAGGATGCATTGAAACGGCTAAAATTCGAGCAAATTCAGCGATTTGACCGCTGTGATTACATTTTCGTGATAGCCTGTGAGCAATTTATGGCCGGATCGTGATGACATCGGCCACGGGGTGACCGGCGCATGGAAATGCATCAGGTGCGCTATTTCCTGGCCGTCTGCGAGACGCTCAACTTCACGCGGGCGGCAAGGGCCTGCGACGTGGCGCAGCCGTCGCTGACGCGGGCGATCCAGAAGCTGGAGCAGGAGCTGGGCGGCCCGCTGTTCCGGCGCGAGCGCAACCACACCCATCTCACCGATCTCGGC
>JANQKO010000244.1 GCA_028281075.1 Alphaproteobacteria bacterium
ATTTCCGCGACGACGATTTCGTCACACTGCGCAGCACGCGGCATTTCTAAGTGTCCGTTTGAAGGTGCCGTTGCCGGGCCCCTCCCCCACCCGGCCACCCAACGAGCGTATCCTGAATTGGCTGGCCGGGTGGGGGAGCGGGCCGGTGCCGCCGAGAAAATGGGCTGACAGGCCCATTTTTAAACTGACTCTCACCGCCATCACGAGCCCGGCGACCGTTTGTGAGCAAGTTCACAAGGGGAATTCCCGAATCGTGGGACTGTCCCGGAGCGGAAGGACGGACATCATCGGCGGCGGCAGCGAATTCGGCTGAACGCGGCGGCGGCAAAAGGGAAAGTTGCCGGCGCTATCGACAAATCAGCCGGAGACAAAATAAGGCACCGCTGAAGAATTCGGTCCACGCCCGAAAAATGTCACAGCAAGTACGCGATATCGATTTCAGGAGGTCGCTTCGATAACGTTTAGTCTTCGGCTGATCTATGAGGGCAGATCATGACGAATTCAGAAGCTTTCCGGAAACTATCGCCGGTCATCACGGCATTGGCCGCGATGCTGGTTCTTGTCACGCCGGCCAGGGCACAGAGCTCGTTGAGCGAGGCGTTCGCGGCGACAAACGAGGGCTATAGCGAGTCGGAGCGGGCCGGCCGCGAGATCTGGCTGTTCGCCACGGCCTTCAACGCACGGTTCTTCACCTACGGCTTCCCGCAGCGGCTCGGCGGCGCCATCGACTGGTACCGGATTCTCGCGGCCAAGAACAGGGACGAGCTGTTCCAGACCTGGGGCGCGATTCCGAATCCGGACTGCTGCGTGCCGGGCAGCGACAACTGCCCGGCGCGGCACCTGGACGAAACCTATGGCTTCCCCTGGTGTCCCGGCGACGATGTCCTGCTGGCGCATGTCGGCAAAACCGGCTACCGCGATCCGGCCTGCGATCTGGTGGACGCGCCGTTCGACCCCGACACGCCGCACGGCCCGACGGACCAGCGCCAGAGCGCCTGCGACCTGCGGTTCGGCACATCGACCGGCGCGCTGGGCCTGCGCAAGTTCCCGAACCCCCGCTTCGACCCGGACCGCTGGACAGCCCTGAACGGCTCGCCCGGCACATGGGCGGGCTACGGCCGGTTTCTGTCCGACGATCCGACCGACGTCGATTCCCGCAAGAACCGGCTGTTCGACGGCTCGGTCGAGCCGCCGTTTCTGATCGGCATGTCCTGCGGCGCCTGCCACATCGCCTACGATCCGTTGAATCCGCCCGCCGATCCGGACAAGCCCGGCTGGGAGAACATCGACGGCCTGGTGGGCAACCAGTACAGCCGGATCTCCGAGGTCCTCGGCTCCGGCATGGCGCACGAGACGCTGGAATGGCAGCTTATCGCCCGCGCCCGGCCCGGCACCGTGGACACCTCGGCCCTGCCGATGGACCTGGTCAGCAACCCGGGCACCTTCAACGCCATCATCAACTTCGCCCGGCGCCCGGTGCACGAGCACGACATCGTCAAATGGCACAAGGCGTCGCGCTGCGCGGCCGGCACCGATCCGGCCGCCTGCTGGTGCGAGCCCGGCAAGCCCGGCAAATGCTGGCAGCGGCGGCGGCAGACGGAGATGGTGCCGAACGTCCTCAAGGGCGGCGAGGACAGCATCGGCCTGCTGGAGGCCATTCAGCGCGTCTATTTCAATATCGGCTCCTGCGCCGAGCAGTGCTGGCTGAACCACGTGCCCGATCTGCGCGCGGCCGACCCGAGCCAGCGCAATTACGGCCAGACGCCGTTCGACATCGGCCAGTGCCGGCGCGACTGCGCCTCGTTCCGGGCCATGGAGGACCGCCTGGCCAATGTCGCCGACTTCCTGCTGAGCGGCCGGCCGACGGACCTCTACCGGGCCCGCGGCCATGACGATCCGCGCGACCTGGAGGTCGAATTGGAGCGCGAGTTCGGCGCCGGCGCGGTCGAGCGCGGCCGGCAGGTGTTCGCGCGGACCTGCGCGCGCTGCCATTCGAGCCAGCCGCCGCCCTACGGCAATGTCGACTTCCGCGCGCCGGACCCGGACGATCCGAGCCGGCGCCTGGACTGGCTGGGCAACGACCTGCTGACGCCCGCCTCCGAGGTCGGCACCTTCCGCGGCCGGGCGCTGCATTCGAACCATATGAAGAGCCGCGTCTGGGAACAGTATGCCTCGCTGTCGCTGCAGGCCAAGCCGGCCGACCCGAACCTGAAGGAAGTGATGAAGGGTGGCGGCCGCGGCTACTACCGAAACATCTCGCTGCTGAGCGTCTGGGCGCATGCCCCGTTCATGCACAACAACGCCATCGGGCCGGAAATCTGCGGTCAGCCGGCCAGCCCGGAGAACCAGCTCTACGTTTCGCCCTATGTCGACGCCGACGGCAGGCCGCTCGCCGACCCGCCGGCCTGCTGGCCCTACGACACCAGCGTCGCCGGCCGCTACGCGCTCTACAAGGCGTCGATGACGGCGCTGCTGAACCCGGACAAGCGCATCGCGAAGATGCACCTGCTGGGCGCCGACATGGTCGTCGACATCGCGCCCGAGATCGAGCTGGGCGGGGTGAGGACGGGCCTCGGCCTGCGCCTGCCGAAGGGCTTCCCGGCCGGCCTGATCAACAATCTGCGCTTCAAGGACCTGATCCAGGACATGGTCCTGCTGAAGACCGACCGCGGCAAGCTGGCGGCGAAGTATGCCGGCATCCTGAACGACGACCAGCGGGCGGCATTGATCGCCGCGCTGGACGGCGGGATCGACGCATTGCTGGCCCGGCCGGACGGCGGCATGCCGGGACCGTCGCTGCTGCGGAACCGGGCCATCCAGGCCTTCTACAGCAACAATATCGATCTGATCGACAATGCCGGCCACCGCTTCGGCGAAAGCCTGTCGGCCGCCGACAAGGCCGCGCTGACCGCCTTCATGGCGACGCTGTAAGGAGGGCGCGATCATGCACGGCAACGTCACATGCGCGGCCGTCCTCGTCATCGCACTGACGGCGACCGGCTGCTGGCAGGACCGGAACGCCGCCCGGGCACCGGACATCCCGTTCGCGCCAACCGAGGACACCTTGCTGAAGGACCCCGACAATCCGACCAAGGTGTTCCGGGTCGACTTCGCCGAGGTCGAGGCCTCGCATCCGCTGTCGACCGCCGACCTGAGCCAGATCACGCAAGCCAACCTGCGCGCGCTGAGCCAGGAGCAGGTCGACCAGATCTACGGCCGGCTGACCGCCGGCCCCATTCCGGACGGGCCGTTCGCGGGCGACCTGTTCTTTCCCAAGGGCGATAGCCTGGAATCGCGCCTGGGCGAGATCCTGGGCGGCATCAAGGGCCAGATCGCGGACGCCGAGGTCAGGAAGCTCGAGCTCCTGGGCCGCAGCCTGTGGAAAGGCAAGGTGTTCTATCGCGACGAACGCGTGCTCAGGAACTATATCGAGGACTTGGCGATCCTGAAGCCGCTGCTCGGCGACGACACCGGGGACATCCTGACGACGACCATCGACCGGCGAAGCTGGCTGCGGTTCCTGTCGCCGAGGACCGATGTCTGGCTGCTGTTCCCGGCCAAACTCTATTGCGGCCAGAGCCTGCTCGACAGCCGGCGCGAGTCGATCATCATCGACTACGCCTATAACGACGAACTGCCAAACTATCGCCGGCGTCCGGACGCGCTGGCCGGCCGCAAGGGCCTGAACGTGCGCGACGAGATCCGCATGATCCGGCCGGGCCTCTATCTCGGCCGCGCCTACATCAACCGGGTGTTCCTGCTCAACTTCACGCTCTACAGCGCCAGGATCGACGCGGCCGAGGGCGCGGCCTTCCGGCGGACCGGCCGGACGGCCGAGGACTGCTGGACCGGCGAGCAGCAGCGGACGGTCGCCATCGACTAGCGCGACGCCGCCGAGGAGCGCCGATGACCTGGAGCACGCGACGTTCGGCCGGCACGATCGCCCTGGCGGCGATGCTCGTGGGCGCCGCGCCGCCCGGCCCGGCCGCCGCCGGAACCGGCGCTGTCTGGGTGATCGATCCGGACGAGGCCGGGCCGAACCTGCCGCCGGTCGGGCGGTCCTTGTTCGACTTTCTGGTCACCCGGCAGGTGGACGGCCACGCGGTCTATGACGTGCCGTACCCGTTCACCGAATTGCTGCGGGCGATCGCGGCCCGGTTGGGACGAACGCCGGAGACCGCGTTCAGTCGCACGCTGATCCCGATCGGCCGCTCGCTGCAGCGCTTCGCCGCCGAGCCTGACTTCTTCGCCGCGCCACGCGTGATCGTCGCCGTCGACCGGGACGCCGCCCCCAGCGCCGGCGCGGCGCCGCTGCTGCGGGACCGGCTGTTCATGGGCTTTCAGCCGCGCTCGCGGACGATCGAGGTGATCAGCTACAACGAGGCGGCCGGGCGGTTCGAGTTCCAACTGGTGCACGATTACGGACCGGACCGGACGCCGCGGGTGCTCCAGGCCGAACGCCGCATCTGCACGCGGTGCCACCAGAACCAGGCGCCGATCTTCTCGCGGCCGCTCTGGAACGAGACCACGGCGAACCCGCTGGTCGCCGCGCGCCTGCGGGCCGAGCGGCCGGCGTTCCATGGCGTCCCGGCCGACGCCGGCATCGACCCGGCCGATGCCGTCGACGGCGCGACCGATCGGGCGAACGCGCTGTCGCTGTTCCAGAAGATCTGGCGCGACGGCTGCGGCCGGGGCGGCGACGGCATCGACTGCCGCGCCGCCGGCTTTCTCGCGGCCTTGCAATTCGGCCTGGCCGGCAATCGCCCGGGCCAGGGCGGCGGCGCCCGGTTCCGCGACCGGTTCGCCGAGGTCGTCACGGCCAACCGCCGCCGGATCTGGCCGGACGGACTGGCGCTGCCCGATCCGGACATCCCGGACCGCGATCCGCTGGCCGGCCTGCCGGCCGGTTTCGCCGCGTTCGCCGACCTGGTCGAACCGGAGGGCGTGCTGGACCCCAGCACGCGCCGCGCGCCGCTGGCGGTCTGGCCGCCGACCGGCACGGCCGCAGACGGTATCGACCGCGTCGTCACCGGACTGTCGCGGTTTCTCTCGGCGAACGACCTGCGGCGCCTGGACGGCGACCTGCGCCGCCTGACACCCGTTGCCGTCCGGACGGTCGTCCGGACGGCCTGTCGCGTGCGCGTCGCCGGCGCGGCCGAGCTGCGCATTCGCTGCCCGCGGGACGGCGCCTCCCCGGACCGGGTCGCCATGGCCGGCCACGTGACC
>JANQKO010000293.1 GCA_028281075.1 Alphaproteobacteria bacterium
TTGGAAGGCCTCGGAAATCTGGAAGGCCCGGAAGGCCTGGATCTGGTCCTGCGGCGAGCCGTACCAGATGCAGTCCGAGCCGTAGAGCACGTTCTGCTCGCCGATATGCTTGACCAGCTTGCCGACGATATGGGCGGCCATGGTCGGATCGCGCATGGCGAAGCGCCAGGTGCTGCCGAGCTCGGCATAGACGTTGGCGTTGCGGCCGATGCCGTTCTCCTCGACCGAGCGGATCAGCTCGTCGACGCCCTCGCGGCGGTTCGGATCGTAAGGCCCTTCGGCCTTTCCGCTAATGAATCCCGAGTGATAGACGAGGAAGTTCACGTCCGGATACATCCGGGCGACGACCCCGATGTCGCTCGACAGGCTGTGCTCGTAGGACCGCCGGCCGAACGGCAGGCCCTTGTGCACGCAGATATTCTTCACCCCCAGCGCGCGCGCCTTCTCGATCAGGCGCAGGCCGGCGTCGTCGTGCAGGAAGAAGCCGCGCCCGTCCGGTCCCCACTGCGTGTAGCACTTCCAGGCCGACACGCCCCAGGTCTCGGCCAGCTCGTCCATGTCCTCCAGGTCGCCGGGCTGGTTCGGGTTGACCCGGCCATGGATCAGCAGCCGCCGGGTGCCGTCCATCTCGTCGATGATGCGCCGCGTCTCGTCGGCCTCCTGGATGGTCAGCAGCTCGGTCTCGCGCCGCGAGGGGATGAACGACAGCACCATCATGTCGGTGTCGGAATCGAGGAAGATGTCCTTGATGAACTGTTTCGAGTCGCCGAGCCCGGTGCGGCCGATGCCGTTCTCGCCGACGAAATGTCCCTGCACGTCGAACACGAACTCGCGGCTGCCGAGCTGTTCGATCGCGGCGTCCGGGTCGACGGCGGCGTCCGGGTCGAGCGCGAAATAGCCGCCGGTCCGGCCGGCCGCCGCGTTGGCCGCGTTGAAGGCGAGCAGCGTGCTCGCCGCGCCGCAGGCCGAGACCATGAAGGCCCGGCGGTCGACGCCCCGGCGCCGGGCGTTCTCGCTGGCCCAGCTCTGGGCCAGCGCGTTCGCGTGCCGGTTGGTCGCGTTCAGCGGCACCGGCACGAATTCGCCGTTCGACGTGGCGTCGAGCTTGATCGGCAGGCGTTCGCCATCGGGATCGAAGGAGTGCGGCATCGTCTCGCTCCCTGTGTAGGCCCCGTTCGTCGGGTATCAGGGAGATATGGCGACGGCCTGCCGCTTTGTCGATTGCGGCCGTGCGATGCCGTGTTCCGCCGCCGCCTTGGCGATCTCGTCGGCCGCCGACCACAGCCGCGGCAGGTGGGCGTCGATCATGTCGGCCAGCCGGTGGGCGGCGCTGGGCCAGAGCAGGTTGATGCAGCCCAGGACGTTGCCGTCGCCACGGATCGGCACGGCAATGGCGTTCAGCTCGTTCATGTAGGCCGGATCGCGCCGGCCATGCCGCTGCCCGCGGGTCGTGTCCAGGATGGCCTCGACGCGCTTCGGGTCGCGGGCCAGCCGGTCGTTCGGTTCGGCCGAGATTGCCAGCGCGGCCAGAATCTCCCGCCGCTCCGCCGTGGGGCAGAAGGCGAGATAGGCGCGGCCCAGACCGGACAGCAGCATCGGCACGCGGTAGCTGAGCGGCCCCCGCTCGCGCGCCGGCATGATGCCGAACGGCAGGTCGAACGGCTTGCGGAACCGGCTGCTCTCGACGATCTCCATGGCCAGCCGGTGATAGACCGCCAGGTCCGACGGCCAGCCCAGCACGCCGCGCAGGTCGTCGAGGATCGGCGCGGCGACTTCCGCCAGCCGGGCGTCCGCGTCCATGTCGCCGCCGAGCCGCCGCATGTTGACGGTCGGCCGATAGAGGCCGTCGACCATGCCGCGGCGGACATAGCCGGCCGCGGCCAGCGTCCGCAGCAGCCGCAGCAGCGTCGGCTTGGCGATACCCGTCGTCGCGTGCAGGTGCTTCAGCGCGCAGGCCCGTTCGTGGTTGAGCACCTCCAGCACGGCGAGGCCGCGCGTCAGCGCCCGGACGGTCTTGTCGTCGGCCATCGTGGACGTTCCACCTAGCGAAACACGA
The DNA here is from genome assembly GCA_028281075.1 of Alphaproteobacteria bacterium. Taxonomy (GTDB): domain Bacteria; phylum Pseudomonadota; class Alphaproteobacteria; genus JANQKO01. The sequence continues at coordinate 2,057 of JANQKO010000293.1, forward strand.
AAGCTTTAAGGTTGTCGCGCCGGACCGGCTTCCGCAAGCTCGAAAGACGCGCAAAGCGGTAGTCAATCGTCGCGGCGCGGGAGAGGCGCGATGAGCGACGACAGCATGTCCCGGACGGCTGCCGGCAAGGCGACGGCGGCGACGCTTTATGGGCTCGGCCTGGTGCTCAGCGCCGTCGCCGTCCATACCGCCGGCTTCGGCGTCTTCGAGGAAGTGCTGCTGCGTGTCGGCACCGTCGGCCTGGCGCTGGTGATCGTCGCGCTGGCCGCGCCGGCGGTCACGGCCGGCGCGCCGGTCTCGCGCCTGGTCGATCTGGCGGTCGCGGCCGCCGCCATTCTCGCGGCTTACTGGGCGATCTCGCTGTCCGAGGAGCTCGAGACCGGCCTTTACGACTTCACGACGACCGACCAGGTGTTCGGCTGGCTCGGTATCGCCGCGCTCCTGGAGATGACCCGGCGGCTGTCCGGCCTGCCGCTGTTCCTGGTCTGCCTCGCGGCGCTCGCCTACTGCCTCGCCGGCCAGCATCTGCCCTGGATCCTGCAGCATGCCGGTTTCAGCGCCGAGCAGACCATCCGCACCATCTGGTACAGCTTCGACGGCGTGTTCGGCCGGCCGGTGGCCGTGGTCACCAGCTTCATCCTGGTCTTCGTCGTGTTCGGCGTCGTCCTGGATGGCATCGGCGCCGGCCGTTCGCTGCTGCGCATCGCCTTTGCCGCCACGGGCCGGCTGCGCGGTGGACCGGGGCATGCCGCCGTCGTCGCCAGCGCCATGTTCGGCACCATGTCCGGCAGCGTCGCCGCCAACGTCGTCGGCACCGGTGTCTTCACCATCCCGATGATCCGGCAGCGCGGCTTCACCGCCCGTTTCGCCGGCGCCGTCGAGGCCGCGGCCTCGTCCGGCGGCCAGTTCATGCCGCCGGCCATGGGCGCGGTCGCCTTCATCATGGCCGACGTCACCGGCATCCCCTATCTCACGATCTGCGTCGCGGCGCTGGTGCCGGCGCTGCTCTATTACGGCAGCCTGTTCTGCGCCGTCTCCGTCGAGGCGGTGAAGCGCGGCATCGAGCCGATCCCGCCGGCCGAGCGCGAGCGGATCACGCGCCAGGACTGGCTGATGTCGCTGGCGCTGGTGATCCCGCTTGGCGTCATCGTCGGCCTGCTGGTCAGCGGCCGCTCGCCGGCGCTGGCCGGCTTCTGGGCCACGGTCACGGCCGTCGTCGCCGGCGTCGTGCTGAACCCCGAGGTCCGCCGCCAACCGAGGCGGCTGCTGGACGCGCTGGCCCGGGCCGGCGAGAACGGCGCCAAGATCATGGTCGCGGTCGCCGCCGTCGGCATCGTCATCGGCGCCATGAACATGACCGGCCTCGGCCTGCGCTTCGCCACCGTCATCCTGTCGCTCGCCGGCGACAGCCTGTTCCTGTCGCTGTTGCTGATGATGCTGGGCTGCCTGGTGCTGGGCATGGGCATGCCGACGGTGCCGGCCTATCTCATCATCGTCCTGGTCATGGGGCCGGCGATCGAGCAGCTCGGCGTGCCGACGCTGATCGTGCATCTGTTCGTGCTCTATTTCGGCGTGCTGTCCTCGATCACACCGCCCGTCGCGCTCGCCGCCTATGCCGCGGCCCCGATCAGCGGCGCCCGGCCCATGGGCACGGCCGTCGATGCCGTGCGGGTGGCGCTGATCGGCTTCGTCATTCCGTTCGTGCTGGTCTACAACCCCGCGCTGTCGCTGGTCGAGGGCTTCGACGCCGCCGCCTTCGTCTGGGTGCTGCTCCGTCTGGGCGCCGCGATCTGGCTGTTCACGACCGGCTTCTCCGGCCATGACGGCGGCCCGCTGCCGGTCTGGTCGCGGGCGCTGCGCGTCGGTCTCGGCCTGTCGGTGCTGCTGCCGTTCGCGGCCGTGGAAGTGACCGCGCTGCTGCTGGCCGTCGCCCTTCTCGCGTTCCAGCGCCTGCGGCACGCGCGCGCCGCGCCGTGGGCAAGTCCGCAATGATTCTCGATAACCGAAGGGAGGACCCCCGATGATCGCAACCCGCAAACGGACGCTCGCCGCCCTGGCGGCCGGCGTGCTCGCGGCGGCGGTGTTCGCCGCCGCCGCCACGGCCAAGGACTTCTACAAGATGTCGACGCTGGGGCCGGGCAGCTCGCCCTACCTGGTGATGACGACCTTCGCCAATATCGTCAACAAGAAGCTGCCCGACCTCGAGATCCAGGTGAACGCCACCGGCGTCGCCACCCGGCACGCCATGGAGACCGCGCGCGGCGAGATCGACCTGTTCATGACCGCGCCGATCATCCAGATCTTCATGC
>JANQKO010000236.1 GCA_028281075.1 Alphaproteobacteria bacterium
ACCGTGACCCACATCGTCATCACGCACACGCACCGGGATCACTCGCCGGCGGCCAAGGCATTGAAGGCCGCGACCGGCGCGCCGACCTACGGCTACGGCCCGCACGGCTCTGGCCGTGGTGGCGTCGCCGGCGAGCAGGTCGAGGAAGGCGCCGACTGGGACTTCGATCCCGACCACATGGTCGGCGACGGCGAGACCATCAATGGCGACGGCTGGACGCTGGAAGCGGTCTGGACGCCGGGCCACACCTCGAACCATCTCTGCTTCGCTCTGTCCGAGGAAAAGGCGCTGTTCACGGGCGACCATGTCATGGGCTGGTCGACGACCATCGTCTCGCCGCCCGACGGCGACATGCGGCGCTATATCGACAGCCTGCGCAAGCTGCTGCCGCGCGACGACGTGCGCTACTGGCCGACGCACGGCGCGCCGATCGACGATCCGCAGAACTATGTCCGCGCCTATATCGCCCACCGCGAGCAGCGCGAGCGGCAGATCCTGGAATGCCTGTCACAGGGGGTGCAGACGATCCCGGACATGGTGACGCGCATGTATGCCGACATACCGGTGGGCCTGCACCGCGCCGCCGGCCGCTCGGTGCTGTCGCACCTGATCCACCTGGTGGAGGACGGCCGGGTCAAGAGCGACGGCGAGCCGACGCCCGGGGCCCGCTACATGCTCTGAGAAACCAGCCCGAGCGGATATCACCGCCAAGACGCCAAGGCACCAAGATCGCGCCGCCGGCACCGTGGCCGGATTGCCCGTCACTTGGTGTCTTCGCGCCTTGGCGGTCATCCTTGTCCGAGCGTCCAACCCGACAAGACGCGAGCGAGGCCGGTACGCCAGCAAAGGGGCTCCCTATTTCGTCATTGCCGGACTTGATCCGGCAATCCAGGCGGCACCTGCCCAAGCCACGGTTCTGGATCACCGGGTCAAGCCCGGTGATGACGAAAGGGGGCAACCGGAGCAAAGGCCCGGGCGGTTTGTCATTGTCCCCGGACCACGGTCATGACGGCTCGCGCGGCCGTGAAGAAGGCACCGAAGACCCGCCCCCAATTGTCATGCCGGCGGATTTTTTCGCGCGAGAGATCAACAGGGACAGTCCCTGATAGATGAGGGAATCCCAAGGAGGCCGAAAACGCCCGGACTTTTGCCCCTTTTACGAAAGAGGCGACTAACGCATTGACATCAAACGTTTCGATTCGAGTCAGACTCTAAGCGGCCGGCCCTACTCCGCCGCGTCGGCCGTGGGCAGCTTGTAGCCGGCGAACTGTTCGCGCAGGCTGATCTTCTGGATCTTGCCGGTCGCGGTGTGCGGGATCTCGTCGACGAAGGTGACGTCGTCCGGCATCCACCACTTGGCGATCTTGCCTTCCATGTACTGGAGGATGGCGTCCTTGGTCACGTCGCTGCCGGGGTTGCGGACGATCACCAGCAACGGCCGCTCGTCCCATTTCGGGTGCGCGATGCCGATCACCGCGGCCTCGGCCACATCGGGATGCCCGACCGCCAGGTTCTCGAGATCGATCGAGCTGATCCACTCGCCGCCGGACTTGATCACATCCTTCGAGCGGTCGGTGATCTGCATATAGCCCTCGCCGTCGAGCGTCGCGACGTCACCGGTGTCGAACCAGCCGTCGGCGTCGAGCACCTCGCCGCCCTCGCCCTTGAAATAGCCGTTGGTGATCCAGGGTCCGCGCACCATCAGGTGGCCGAAGGCCACGCCGTCATGCGGCAGGTCGTTGCCGTCGTCGTCGATGATCTTCAGCTCGACGCCATAGACCACCCGGCCCTGCTTGACCTTGTATTCGAGCTGCTCGTCGAACGGCAGCTCGGCAAACTTCGACTTCATGACGCCGGTGGTGCCGAGCGGGCTCATCTCGGTCATGCCCCAGGCATGGATCACGGTGACGTCGTAGTCGCGCTCGAAGGTCTCGATCATCGATTGCGGCGCCGCCGAGCCGCCGATCACCGTGCGGTCCATGTGCGGCAGCTTCTTGCCATGCTCCTGCATATGGGCCAGCAGCATCAGCCAGACCGTCGGCACGCCGGCCGACATCGTCACCTTCTCCTCGTCGACGAGCTGGTAGATGCTCTCGCCGTCCATGGCCGCGCCCGGCATCACCAGCTTGGCGCCGCACATCGGCGCCGCGTAGGCCAGGCCCCAGGCGTTGGCGTGGAACATTGGCACCACCGGCAGCACGGTGTCGCGCGACGACAGGCCGAGCACGTCCTGCATGCAGACGGCGAACGAGTGCAGCACGGTCGAGCGGTGGGCGTAGAGCACGCCCTTCGGATTGCCGGTCGTGCCCGAGGTGTAGCAGAGCGAGGAGGCCGTCATCTCGTCGAACTGCGGCCAGTCGTAGTCGTCGCTTTCGGCCGCCAGCAGGGTCTCGTAGCAGAGCGCGTTCGGCAGCGTGGTCTCGTGCATGTGCGCCTCGTCCGTCATGATGACGTAGCCCTTGACGGTCGTGAGGCTGGGGGCGACCTTCTCCAGCAGCGGCACGAAGGTCAGGTCGGTGAAGATGTATTTGTCCTCGGCATGGTTCGCGATGTAGGCGATCTGGTCGGGGAACAGGCGGGGATTGATGGTGTGCAGCACGGCGCCCATGCCGGAAACGCCGTAATAGATCTCCAGATGCCGGTAGCCGTTCCAGGCCAGCGTCGCCACGCGATCGCCGAGTTCGACGCCGAGGCGTTGCAGCGCGTTCGCGAGCCGCTTCGAGCGGGCCTGCGCCTCGACATAGGTGTAGCGGTGGATCGGCCCCTCGACGGTCCGGGAGACGATCTCGGAATCACTGTGATACTGCGCCGCGAAATCGATCAGCGACGAAATCAGCAGCGGCTTGTCCTGCATCAGCGCGCGCATGAAAACCTCCCACCCACGAAACCCTGATTTGCCCGACACGGCCGGCAATCGCCGCCGGCCGACGGCTTGGCGCCAGTCTATAACGTAAGGCGGCGCGGCGGGTAAAGCGGATGGGTTAAGAAGCGCGGGCGGCCGGCACGGCCCTGGGATCAGCGCTTGCCGAAATAGATGCCGCCGGCCTGATAGGTTGGCCCCGACTGGCTGTCATAGATCTCGAAATCGCCGGCGGTGTTGGCCGGCGGCGTGCCGGGTCCGAAGAAGGACCCGCGGAGACTGCCGTTCAGGGTGCCGAAGCCCGGCCGGCTGCCGGTCAGGTCCGCCGTGTAGTCCGGCCCGGACGAGACCGGCGAGGTGGTCAGCGAATAGGTGCCGCCGTCGAAATTGTTGATGTTGAGCGAGGTCACCTGCACCGAGCCGGCCGAGATGTTGAACTGCAGATCGATATTGCCGAAGGCCTGATAGATGTTGCCGCCGGTGAACACGGTGCCAATGATGGTGCCGGCATAGGTGGCCGAGGTGGTGGTGGCGAACTGCGCCGCGCTGGCCGCCTCGCCCGCCACCCAGGTAGCCATGTGCACGTCGACATGCGTGCCGACGGGTTCGGTGGATTCGAGGCCCCAGAAGCCCCAGGTGACGAAGTCGCAGCTACAGACGACGACGCCCGGCGGCAGCGCCGAGCCGAAGCTGATGCCCTCGTGCGTGGTGAAATAGGCCTGGTTGTCGACGAAGTTGCTGGCGTCGACGCTGCCGAAGCCGCTCGCCGACTCGATCGCGCCGAAGAGATAGTCGTCGATGAAGGCGCTGCGCTCGACGGCGCCGGGCCCGCCGAAGGGGACGGTCAGGTTGTCGAAGCCGCTGATCACCAGCGAGTCGCCGGTCAGCACGCCCGACACCCGGTTGGTAGCGGCGTTGGTGTTGACGGTGATCGTGGCGACGTCGTTCTCGTCGGTGCGGAAGGCCTCGGCATTGAGGAAGGTGTTGGTGGCGCTGATCTCCTCGGCGACGCCGCCGGTGAAGCCGATCATGCTCTTGGTCGTGCGCGGGCCGCCGACGGCGCCGGGCGGGATCCGCTTGGTCGGATTGTTGGCGAAGAAGGTGTTCGTCCCGCCGCGCGGACCGCCATCGATGCCGGGACTGCCGCCGACGTCGTTGGCGTCGACCTCGTTGCCTTCCAGCACGAAGTGGTTCGCGCCCGAGGCGCCGAAGAAATCCACGCCGCCGACGTCGGCCGTCGAGATGCCGCCCTCGAAGATGTTGAAGCGGCTGCTGGCCAGGAGACGCGAGGAGCCGCGCATCTCGCCGCGCAGGAACGACCGGCCGCCGTTGTCGGTGTCGATCTCGCCGGTGCTCAGGCTGATGACCGAACGCTGCGTCGGGCCGGTGCCGTCGATCGCGCCGGCCGGCAGGTGGAAGGCGCGGATCGCGCCAGGCGGCGTGTCGTCCCAGAAGATGTAGGCCTGGACATTGGGGAACGTGTTGATGTTGCCGCCCAGGTTGGCCGGTATGAACGGGATCCGGCTGCCGCCGAGCACGAAGTCTTCCTTGACCTCGTAGACGCTGGCGCCGGTATCCGGCAGCGCGGACTCGGGCGCCGGCACGCCGGCGAAGATCAGCGTGCGCCCGTTGCCGACCAGTTCGTAGACCACGATGTCGAGGTCGTCGCTGATGAACACCTCGCCCGTCACCTCGCCATAGGGGCTGAGATTGGTGCCGAACTGGCCGGAGAGCGTGGTATCGCCGGCGATGCCGGGAAAGAACAGGTCGAAGCTGCCCTGCGGCGTCGTCGCCGTGAAGCGGTTGTTGACGATGCTGATGTTCGAGAGCTGCAGGTCGTTGAGCGCGGTGCCGTCCAGCGTGCCGACCTGGGTGTCGAGGCCGCGTTTCGACCGGCCCTGGAAGCCGGCGGTGTTGACGACGGTGGTGCCGTTGACCTGTTGCGACAGGGTCTGGATCTGGCTGGCGTCGGCGACGACGGCGTCGGGCGGCGCGGGCGGCAGCGGCCCGTCGGCCGCCGGCCCGCCACGGGCGTGGGGCTTGGCTTTCGGCGCCGCGCCGGTGCCCGCGATCTGCTTCGGCGGCAGTTGCGAGCCCAGCGTCGCGATCTGGCTGTCGGCGACGTTCTCGTCCGACACGAAAACGTCGGGCTGCTCCAGCGGTCCCTCCGGCGGCGCCTCGAAGCCGCCGAGGTCGCTCGACATCTGCGGCGGGCTGACGGGCGCCGGCGGCTGCGGCGGCGCCTCGGGCGGCACCACGATGCGCGAGCCGGGACGCACCGCGGTGCTGGTCACGCCGTTGCTGGTGACCTGCAGGCTCTCGCCGAACAGGAAGGTGGCGGTAACCTCGTCGCCGACGGTGATCGAGGCGATGCCGCCGCGAATGCCGATCACGGCGTTCGGCGTCTTCAGCGTGATCGGGCGCTTCTTGCTGATCTTGCCGCCGACGACCCGGAACACGCCCTTGGCGGCCGAGAATACGAGCTCGCCGGTCTTGGCCTCGGGGTCGTAGACGAAGGTATCGAGCACGACGTCGGAGTTCGGGCCGATGGTCAGCGCCGAGCCGTCGAAGAACAGAAGCTGCGCCTTGCCGCCGGTGTCGGTCTGGACCCGCTCGTTGACGAACACGTCGACGCCGACCTTCAGGACCCGGGCGTCGTCCTGGGGCGGGATGCCGCGCGCGGCGGGCAGGACGGCGGCGGCGACGCCGGCCTCGTTGCCGGCGCCGGCATGCTGCGGCCAGCAGACGATCGCGGCGATCACGCCAAGGGCACAGGCCCGCGCGCGTTTTCGGTGGGTCACCATGCCCGGTAAGGTAACCGGGCAACCTTAATGAAGCTTAACCACGGCCGGCGATTCCGACGCGGACTTTCGCCGCCGCCGGCTTTGACTTCGCCCCCGGTTGGCAGTCAAATGGGGCTGCGCTCCTCGACAGGTTAAGGATCTGACGTCATGACCGACCTCGGCAACTCGCCCGCCAGCCGCGATATCGCCCACGTCCTGCACCCCTATACCGATCTCGCCAACCACACGCCGCACATCCTGACCCAGGGGCGTGGGATCTACGTGCGGGACGACAACGGCAAGGAATATATCGAGGGGCTGGCCGGACTCTGGTGCACCTCGTTCGGCTTCGGCGAGGACGAACTGGTCAAGGCCGCGACCCGGCAGATGCAGGCGCTGCCCTACTACCACACCTTCGCCAGCAAGGCGCACAACCCGTCGATCGACCTGGCCGAGAAGCTGAAGGACGTGGCGCCGGCCAACTTCTCCAAGGTGTTCTTCGCCAATTCCGGCTCGGAGGCGAACGACACCATGGTCAAGATGGTCTGGTACTACAACAACGCCATCGGCCGGCCCGAGAAGAAAAAGATCATCGCCCGCCTGAACGGCTATCACGGCGTCACCGTCGCCGCCGGCAGCCTGACCGGCCTGCCCTACGCGCAGCAGGACTTCGACCTGCCGATCGCCAACATCCTCCATACCAGCAACCCGCACTACTACCGCATGTCCGAGGACGGCGAATCGGAAGAGGACTTCGCCACCCGCATGGCCCGGGACCTGGAGGACCTGATCCTGCGCGAAGGCCCGGACACGGTCGCCGCCTTCATCGCCGAGCCGGTGATGGGCGCGGGCGGCGTGATCCTGCCGCCGCGGACCTATTTCGAGAAGGTCCAGGCGGTGCTGAAGAAATACGACGTGCTGATGGTCGCCGACGAGGTGATCTGCGGCTTCGGCCGGACCGGCAACTGGTGGGGCAGCCAGACCTACGACATCAAGCCGGACATCCTGACCTGCGCCAAGGCGCTGTCGTCGGCCTATCTGCCGATCTCGGCGATCATGATCAACGAGCCGATGTTCGCGGCCTTCCAGCAGAACAGCGAGAAGCTGGGCATCTTCGGCCACGGCTTCACCTATTCCGGCCACCCGGTCTGCGCCGCGGTCGCGCTGCGGGCGATCGAGCTGATGCTGGAACGCGACCTGGTGGGGCACGGCCAGGCCATCAGCCCGCGCTTCCTGGAACGCCTGCACGCCTTCGCCGACCACGAGCTGGTCGGCCATACGCGCGGCGTCGGCCTGGTCGGGGCCATCGAGCTCTCGGCCGACAAGGCGAAGCGGACGCCGTTCGATGCCAAGCTCGGCATGGCCAAGAAGCTGGCCGCCGCGGCCAGCGACGAGGGCCTGATCATCCGCGCCATGCCGGGCGACGCCGTTGCGTTCTGTCCGCCGATGATCATCTCCGAAGCCGAGATCGACGAGATGTTCGACCGTTTCGCCCGCGCGCTGGACGCCTTCACGGCCCAGGCCGCGGCCGGCTCGGCGGCGGCGGAGTAGCGGCGGACGGACGCGGTCCGCTCCGATTTCCCGCCGTGCCGGTTCGGCATGGCGGGAAAGGCGTCCGACGAGGTGATTCAGAACTGTTCGGGCGCCGGGTGGCGAAGCGCTCGGAAGGTCGCCGCCGCGGACCTATATCCCATGCTTCGAGACGGCCGCTGCGCGACCTCCTCAGCATGAGGTAAGACATTGATATCAAACAAAAAACCTCACCCTGAGGAGCGCCCGGCAGGGCGCGTCACGAAGGGTCGGCCATCGGACGCCGATGATGTCGGAACCACAAGACGGGATCGTACTGAATTAGCAGCATCCCGTTTCTAGACGACGCGTAGGACCATCGGGCGAATCGGTCACCGTCCGCGCAACGATCCGCCGGCTTTCCGAGCACCCTCGAAGCCGGTCAGGAAACCGAGCAGGTTGGCCTCGATCTCGTCGCAGAGATAGCCGCCCTCCTGGACCAAGACGGTTGGCAGGCCGAGGTTGGCGATGGCGGCGCCGATGTGGCCGAAGCCGTCGGTGCTGACCTTCAGCACGCCGAGCGGGTCGTTCACCTGGGCGTCAAGGCCGAGCGAGACCAAGAGGGCGGCCGGCGCGAAGCCGGCGATGGCCGCCAGGGCCCTGTCGACGGCGGCGAGGAAGACGTCGTCGCCGCTGCCCGGCGCCAGCGGCAGGTTGAGATTGTAGCCGTGGCCGGCACCGGCGCCGCGCTCGTGCGCGTAGCCGGCGAAGAAGGGATAGAAGGCGGTCGGATCGGCGTGGATCGAGACGAAATAGACGTCCGGCCGGTCATAGAAGATGCCCTGCGTACCGTTGCCGTGGTGCACGTCGACATCGAGGATCGCCACCCGGCCCAGGCGCGCGGCCACATGCTCGGCGGCGATCGCCACGTTGTTGAGGAAACAGAAGCCGCCGGCCATGTCGGCATAGGCATGGTGGCCGGGCGGGCGGCAAAGGGCATAGGCCGCGGCCGCGCCGTCCAGCACCCGGTCCGCCGCGGTCAGCGCCACGTCGGCGGCGGCGCGGGCGGCGTTCCAGGTGCCTTCGCCGATCGGACAGGCGGTGTCGGCCATGTGATAGCCGGCGAGGCCGACGATGCCCTCGGGCCGGGTGTGCATGTGCCGGCCGGGATGCACGTTCGGCACGATCTCGGTGCCGGCGCCGGCCAGCGTCGCCCATTCGGCCGCGCCGTGTTCGAGGAAGCGCAGATAGTCCGGCGAATGCACGGCCGCGACCGGGGCCAGGCCATGGCTGTCCGGTTCGGCGACCGGCCGGTCGGTGTCGCGCAGGGCGGCGATCAGCCGGTCGGCGCGGGCCGGCATCTCCGGGCTGTGCGTCAGCGTGCCGCGCGAGATGAAGCTTCGCGGATCGTGCGCGCGATGCGCGTCCGTATAGATGACCTGCATGGAAACTCCGGCGTTTTCGCTAAACGTGCTGGCCGCCGTTGACGTGGATCTCGGCGCCGTTGACGTAGCTCGACTGCTCGGTGCACAGGAAGTAGATCGTCTTCGCCACCTCCTCCGGCGTGCCGAGCCGGCGCATGGGGATCGTCGGCGCCAGCTTCTCTTCCGTGTCCGGCGA